>JASHRZ010000070.1 GCA_030037055.1 Alphaproteobacteria bacterium | reverse complement strand
CCCGACGGCAGATAGACGTCGGTGCGGCTGCCGAAGCGGATGAGGCCGAAGCGCTGGCCGGCGACGACCTCCTGGCCTTCGCCCAGCGTGCAGACGATGCGCCGGGCAATGAGCCCGGCGATCTGCACCACGGCGATGTCAGCGCCCTCGCCGGTGGCGAGCCGGATCGCCATGCGCTCATTCTCCGCGCTCGCCTTGTCGAGGCTGGCGTTGAGGAACTTGCCGGCGTGATAGGCGAGCTTGGTGACGCGGCCGCTCATCGGCATGCGGTTGACGTGGACGTCGAGCGCGTTGAGGAAGACGCCGATGCGCGTCATCGGCGCTTCGCCCAGCCCGAGCTCGGCCGGCGGCGGCGCGGGCGCCACCGACACGACGCGCCCGTCGGCGGGAGCGATGACGAGCCCGTCGCGCATCGGCGTCACCCGCCAGGGATCGCGGAAGAAATAGATGCACCACAGTGTGGCGATCACGCCGAGCCAGCCCAGCGGCGCGGCGAGCCAGAACAGCAGCGCCGTCGCCGCCGCGAAAATGGCGATGAAGCGCCACCCGTCCGGATGTATGGGGGCCAGCATCTGTCTCAACACGCCTCGCCCGCCTCCTGCCGCGGGCGCGGCGACCTTAAAGGAAACCAGGCGAGCGCGCGAGTGCCGCTCGCAAGCCGCCTCAGCGCCCCTCGCGCCGCCAGGCGGCGATGAAGGTGCCGAGCGCCAGCAGCAGCGCGAGAAAGCCCGGCAGCAGCGGGATCTCCTTGACGCCGGTGACGATGTAGTCGCCATTGGCGCGGAAGCCCATCCAGGAGCGTCCGGCGCTGGTGCGGTCGGGATCGACGCGGCGCACATCCGGCAGGGCGCCCGGGCCCACCCAATAGATGCCGCCGCCGGTGGCTTGCGCCGCGGGCTTCAGCTTCGCGTCGGTGGTGCGGACGTCGGCAAGCTCAATCGGGTTCAGGGCGCCGGCGGCGGCGAGCGCGGTGTGCGTTCCGTCGCTGATTCGGTAGAGGCCGCTCTCGGCGATCGGCAGGCTGCCGCTGCTTTGCCCGGCATGAGTCGGCACGAGGCTCAGCGTCTCGAGACTGCCGCCGGGGCCGGTGACCTGCACCGGTCGCTGGTCCGGCTCGAGCGACTGGCGCGTCACCACCAGCCGATTGCCTTCGACCGTGGCGCGCAGATCGTTCTCCTCGAGATCGGGCTCCTTCATCAGCCAGTAGACAACGCGGCGCAGCAGCTCGGCCTGCGGTCCGCCGCCCTCGAAGCCGCGCGTCCACAGCCACAGCTCGTCCGAGAGCAGCTGCGCCACGCGTCCCTCGCCCTCGCGGTCGAGCACGAGCAGCGGTCTGTCCTGATAACCGCTCATGACGCTGACGCCGCGATGCGGCTCGGCCTCGACGTGGCGGAACCAGCGGCCCCATGTCGGCGGCGTCTTGCCGTCGGCCGAGTCGCCGGGGAGGCCGGCGGTCACGGGATGGCGGCGGCCGACATCGCTGACGCGCGGCAGGAAGGCCTCCTCGAAGACGTTGCCGGTGGGCTCCGCCGGCAGCACCGCGCCCAGGGGCGTGCGGTAGAGGCTGAGCGGCGTGCCGAAGGTCGGGCCCGCCGCCTCGAGCAACGCGCCGCCCTTGCGGACATAGCGCGCGATGTTCTCGAGATAGACGGCGGGGAGGATCGTGCGGCGGCGGTAGCGGTCGAAGATGATGAGGTCGAACTCGTCGATCTTGACGTCGAACAGCTCGCGGATCGGAAAGGCGATCAGCGAAAGCTCGCGGATCGGCGTGCCGTCCTGCTTCTCCGGCGGGCGCAGAATGGTGAAATGGATGAGGTCGACCGACGGATCGGATTTCAGGATGTTGCGCCAGGTGCGCTCGCCCTGATGCGGCTCGCCGCTCACCAGCAGCACTTTCAAGCGGTCGCGCACGCCGTTGACGATGAGCGCGGCGCGGTTGTTGTCCAGCGTGAGCTCGTGCGGCCCAGCCTCGACCTCGAGCTCGAAAACGTTGGGGCCGCCGTGATCGATGGTGACGCTCACCGGCACGTCGCGCCCCACCGGTACGAGCCGCGTCGTCGGCGGCCCGCCATCCTTGCGCAAGGTGAGCCGCGCCTGGCCGGCTTGCCCGGCATCGCCGAGATCCTCGACGCGCACCGTGAGCTGCAGCTCCTTGCCGACCAGGCCGAAGCTCGGCGCGTCCTTGACGACGAGGCGCCGGTCGGCCTCGCCCGGCTGCCCCGTCAGCAACACGTGCAGCGGCGCCGACAACGTCAGTCGGTCGGCCGGCGGCACGTCATGGACCTCGCCGTCGGTAATCATCACCGCGCCAGCGACGCGCCGGCGCGGCACGTCGGCAAGCGCGCGGGTCAGCGCGGTATAGAGCTGTGTGCCGCTGTCGGCGAGCACCGAGCCGGCATCGGGGGCGCCCGCATGCACCACGCGCAGATCGAGATCGTGGAAATGCTGCAGGCGGCTGGTCACGCGCTGCAGCGCCTCCTCGGCATAGCGCCGGCGCTCGCCGATGCGCATGCTCGGGGAATCGTCGACCACCACCACGGCAACGTCGTGCTGCGGCTGGCGCTGCTCCTCGACCAGCGACGGGTTCGCGAGCACAAGCAGCAGCAGCGCCAGCGCCAAGAGGCGCCAGACGAGTCCGCGGGCGCGGCGCCACGCGCCGAAGGCGAGCAGGAGCGCGGCAGCGGCGGCAAAGGCGATGATCGCCGCCCAGGGCAGCAACGGCGATGTCGCGATGCTGTAGCCGGCGATGGTCATTGGCCGAGCCGCTCCAGGATCGCCGGCACATGGACCTGGTCCGTCTTGTAATTGCCGGTGAGTGCGTACATCACGAGGTTGATCCCGAAGCGATAGGCCTGTTCGCGCTGCGGCTCGCCGCCCGGCACGACGGGGTAAAGCGCCTGGCCGCGCTCATCCATCGCCCAGGCGCCGGCCCAATCCTCGCCGCCGACGATGATGCTGGCGACGCCGTCATTGACCTGGTCCTCGACCGGCTCGACCCAGAGCGTGCCGCCGGACCAGCGACCGGGGAATTCCTGCAGGAGATAGAAGGACTTGGTCAGCACGTGGTCGGGCGGCACCGGCACCAAGGGCGGGATGTTGAGGCCGGCGGCGAGCCGGCGCAGCCGCTGCTGTGCCGCCGCGCCGGAAAACGCGGTGCGCTCGCCTTGGTCGCGCGTGTCGAAGAGGATGGTCCCGCCGGTGGCGAGGTAGCGGTTGAGGCGCTCGATCGCCTTGGCGGAAGGCAGCTGCTGCTCCTCCGCCACCGGCCAATAGAGCAGCGGAAAGAAGATCAGCTCGTCCTGCTCGATGTCGACCGCCATCGGCGCCGCCGCCTCGACGGCGGTGCGGCGGTTGAGGATCTCGCTGAGGCCCGCGAGCCCGGCGCGCGACTCCTCGTCGATCTCGGCGATGCCGGTGCGGACATAGGCGAGGTGCAGCTCGCTCGTCGCTTCGATGGTAAAGCTGTCATCCGCCTTTGCGCGCGTCGGCGCCGCGGCGAGCGCCGCCAGCAGCAGGGCCGCGCCCAGGCTCGCGCTGCGCCGACGCGCTTGCGGCAGAAGCGGCAGAAAGCCGCGCAACGCATAGGCGATGACGAGGTCGGCGAGCGCCAGCGCGAGCGCCGCGCCCAGCAGCCACGGGCGGAAATCGATTTCGTTGCTGCGCGCGTAGGTCTCGCGCAGC
>JASHRZ010000069.1 GCA_030037055.1 Alphaproteobacteria bacterium | reverse complement strand
GGTCGCCTCTGGTCCGATCGAAGGCGTGGATCAGCGCTTCGTTCACCCAGGCAGCGATTTCGGCGCCGGTGAGGCTCAGACCCTCGCCGAGAAAACCGGGACCGGACATGCGGACGAGCTCCGCCACGTCGAACTTGCCGGGATCGCGCTTCACCCGATTGAGGTGGATTTCGATGATTTCACGGCGCTCCGAATCGGTCGGCAAATCGACGAAGAATACCTCGTCGAACCGGCCCTTGCGGAGGATTTCGGGCGGCAGCAGGTCGATCTCGTTCGCCGTCGCGAATACGAAGACCGGCGCCGTCTTTTCTTGCATCCAGGTCAGGAACTTTCCGAGGACGCGCAGCGACACCCCGCTGTCGCCGATATAGCCGCGCTGTTGCGGCAGGCCCTTTTCGATCTCATCGATCCACAGGATGCAGGGAGCGATGGCTTCCGTCGTCTGGATCGCCTCGCGCATGTGTTCCTCGGAAGAGCCGACAAGCGCGGAATAGACCTTGCCCATATCGAGGCGCACGAGCGGCAGGCGCCATGAGGCGGCGACGCATTTGGCGGACCAGGATTTGCCGCAGCCGGGAACGCCGGTGACGAGAACGCCTTTGGGCGGCTCGATGCCGAACGCCCGGGCCCGCGGCGACAGTGCAGCGGCCCGGATGCGCAGCCATTCCTTGAAGCCGTCGAGTCCCCCGATCTCCGACAGAGCGAGGCTCCTGGTATCGATATATTCGAGCATGCCGCTCTTGCGGATGATCTGCTGCTTCTGGCGGAAGATCTTCTCGACGTCGGCGGCGGAAAAGGAAAAATCCTCGATCAGCGCCTTCGCCACCGCGCCTTCGATTTCCATCAGCGTGAGGCCGAGCGATGCGTCGACAAGCTTCTCGATCAGCTCGGGATCCCGATCGACCACGACCGATTTTTGCGTGCTCAGCCTTTGGGCGAAGCCGGTCAGGTAGCTGGCGATCTCGGCGCGATCGGGCAGCGGAAAATCGACGAGCGTGACCTCTTTCTCCAGCTCGCTCGGCAGCTTCGCGGCCGGCGAGATCATGAGACAGCTGGCGTGGTACCCCTTGGTCCGGATGTTGATGGCGAAGTCGCGCAGCCGCCGACGATAGATGGGATTGGCGGCGCCGTCGCCGACATAGGGATAGGGGTCGAGGCAAATGAAGACATAGCCGCCGGGATGGCGGTCGCGCGCGGTGGCCTGGTTCTCGAAATACTCGACGGCGGCGACGAGGTCGGCGAGCCGTTGTCCGCCGCCCGGGGGACCGTTCGCCGGCTCGAGAGGATAGCAGCCGCGACTGGTGCTCCAGACGACGATATGAAAGTCAAGCCTCTTGGCGAGATGGTGTATCGCTTTGAGACACCGGTCCTCTTCGTGCGTGCTGACGTGGATGATAGGATAGCGGGGCCCGGACGAGGTTTTGGAGTTCGGAGAGGAAATGCTCGGCCGCGGGGCTGCTCAAGGGCATCTTGCGCCGTCCAATCGGATCGCCCGAACGGTCATTCGGGCTCAAGCGGCGTCGATGTTGCATTCGGGATGGTTAATTTTTCGTAACCTGAAACCTGCGGATAGCTGTTTTGCGGCGATTCCCCCGGCACCGCCGCCTCGGGCTTGCGCCGGCGATCCCGCGCGCGGCACATTCCCGCCCGGAGGATCGCGCGATGGATCTCGGTCTCACCGGCAAGGTCGCGCTCGTCACCGGCGCGAGCGGCGGCATCGGCGGCGCCATCGCCGAGGCGCTGGCGCGCCAGGGCTGCGACGTCGTGGCCGCGGCGCGCAGCGCCGAGGCGCTGCAGGAGCTTGCCGAGACGATCGGCCGCGATGCCAACCGGCAGGTGGTTCCCTGCATCGCCGATCGGCGCGAAGCGGACGGCGGCGCGCGCGCCGTCGGCACGGCCGAGGAGGAGTTCCGCTGTCCCGACATCCTGGTCAACAATGCCGGCAGCACCAAGCGCGGCGATGTCTTCGCCTTGAGCGAAGGCGATTGGCGCGAAGGCTTCGCGCTCAAATTCTTCGGCTATGTCCGCATGACGCGGGCATGCTGGCCGCTGCTGAAGGCGGCACCGGGCGCCGTCGTCAACATCATTGCGATCGGCGGACGCACTCAAGGCCCGATCGAGACCAACCGGCTGTGGGCGCGCCTTGAGCGCTATGCCGAGGAGACCGGCCTCGGCCTCGAAGAGGCGCGGCGCCGGCTGGCGCGCGAGATAAGGCTAGCGCGCTTCGGCCAAGCGGCGGAGATCGGCGATGCCGCGGCGTTTCTCGCCAGCACGCGCGCCCATTATTTTCAGGGCGCGCTGATCGACATCGACAGCGGCGCAACGCGGACGATGTAAGGGGAGGCCCATGCGCTACGAGCTTTATTACTGGCCGTCGATCCAGGGGCGCGGCGAGTTCGTGCGCCTGGCGCTCGAAGAGGCCGGCGCCGATTACGTCGACATCGCACGCCGCAAAGGCGGGATGGAGGCGATGTTCCGCCTGCTCGAAGGCGAACGCGTGGCGCGCCCGCCCTTCGCGCCCCCCTTCCTCAAGGCCGGAAGGCTGCTCATCGCCCAGACCGCCAACATCCTGCTCTATCTCGGCCAGCGGTACCGCCTGGCGCCGGCTGAGACGGCGGGACGGATCTGGGCGCATCAGCTCCAGCTCACCATCGCCGACCTCGTGGATGAGGTGCACGACACGCATCACCCCATCGCCAGCAGCCTCTATTACGAGGACCAGCGCCCGGAGGCGAAGCGCCGCGCCAGCGATTTCCTCGCGAGGCGCGCGCCCAAATTCCTCGACTATTTCGAGCGCGTGCTCGAGCGCAACCCGAAGGGCGACCGCCACCTCGTCGGCGCGCGGCTGACCTATCCCGATCTCTCGCTGTTCCAGGTCGTCGCGGGCCTGCGTTATGCCTTCCCGCGCGCGATGCGGCGGCTGGAGCGGCGATACAAGCGAGTGGTGGCGCTCCACGAGCGCGTCGCCGAGCGCCCGCGCATCTCGGCATATCTCGCGTCGCCTCGGCGCCTGCCCTTCAACGAGCAAGGCATTTTCCGGCACTATCCCGCGCTCGATGCGCGCTAGCGGCAGCAAGGCGGCCGCACGTCCTTGGACATGCGCCCTGCGGTCAGGATGAGGCGTTTTTCTTTTTGACATCAACGTTCGATGCCAAAAACATGCTCCTCATCCTTGTATCTCGGTTCTGGTGTAAGAGAGCCGCGTTCCGGGCTAATCGAGAGCCCGGAACGCGGCGGCCCGAGCGTGTCATCCTTGGGCACCAAGCCCGCGGCTCAGCTTGCTCGGCCGCTGCCTGATCTCTGCTCGAACGGTTGCATGGGCCAAGCGCCCGCATTGCAAGGAGGAGCACATGGTCAGAGCGGCGGTGGTCGGTATCGACGTGTCGAAAGCCTTTCTCGACGTCGCTTGGTGGGCATCGGATCGCGCCGCGCGATACGTCAACAACAAGGGCTTGATGAGCTGACGCGCGCGCTGGCGCCGCAGGCGCCAGCGTTGGTCGTCCTGGAGGGGACTGGCGGCTACGAGATCGCCGCGGTCGAAGCGTTGCAAGCGGTGAAGCTCGCGGTCGCGGTCGTCAATCCGCGCCAGGTGCGCGACTTCGCCCGGGCCAGCGGCAAGCTGGCCAAGACCGATGCGCTCGATGCCAAGGTGTTGGCTTGGTTCGGCGCAACGATGCGCCCGGCACCCTTGCCGCCGGTAGACGTGTCGAAAAGCGCGATCTGGTAGCCAGGCGCCGTCAAATCATCGAGATGTTGATCGCTGAAGGCAATCGTCTCGAGCATGCCGACAGCACCGTCCGGCACTGGATCGAGGGGCACATCCTCAACCTGAAGACCCAGCTGGCGCAGCTCGATGCGGCTCTTGCCCTGGCTGTGGAGGCAAACCCTGCCCTGCATCGCCGCAATGAGATCAGCGTCATCGGCGTCGGCCGCCTGACCGCCGCCGTCCTGATTGCCGAGCTCCCCGAACTCGGCAGCATCGGCAACAAGCAGGTCGCCGCCCTCGTCGGCGTCGCCCCATTCAACCACGACAGCGGAACCCGTCGAGGCGAGCGCCATATCGCCGGCGGCCGCTACAGCGTTCGCTGCGCCCTCTACATGGCCCTGGTCGCGGTCCGCTTCAATCCTGTCTTGCAAACCTTCTACCGCCGCCTCCGCGAGGCAGGAAAACCCGCCAAGGTCGCCCTGGTCGCCGCGATGCGAAAGCTCATCATCATCCTCAACGCTCTCGTCCGAGACGATGTCCTCTGGCAGCCTAACCACCCTCTTCAAGACGGTTGCTGAGCCGGCGCGCCTGGCGCGCCTGTCGAAGGATGGACGGGCGGAAGTGTAGCCACCGCCCCTTCACGTCTGCAGGAAAGACCAGCCAGCGCCTTCCAGCACGAGCGCTGTGAGCCTGCCGCTGGCGAAGGCGCCGGTGTCGATGCCGATGCGGTTGCGCTGCACATCGGGATGCTCGGTGATGGTGTGGCCGTGCACGATGATCTTGCCGAACTCGGCGTCCGAGAGCAGGAATTCGTCGCGAATCCACAGCAGATCCGCCTCCTGCTGGCGATCAAGCGGCACGCCCGGGCGCACCCCGGCATGGGCGAAGAGATAGTCGCCTTCCTCGTGGACGAGCTTGAGGCCGACGAAGAATCGGCGGTGGCGCTCGGGCAGCCGGGCGCGCAGCTCGTGCTGCACGCGCTCGATCTCGCCCTCGCGGCCGGCGAGCGGCAGCGGACGAATACCGTAACTCATCAGCGTCTCGGCGCCGCCATAGAGCATCCAGGACGGGCCGATGCCGCCATCCTCGAGAAAGCGCAGCAGGCTGTCCTCGTGATTGCCCTTGAGATGCACCCTGTCGAAGCCGGGCAAGGGTTCGTCGAGCAGCAGGTCGATGACGGCGGGCGAGGCATCGCCGCGGTCGATGTAGTCGCCGAGATAGACCACGACGTTGCGCGGCGCCCGGCAGCGATCGGCATCTTCCGCGATGAGCCGGTGCAGGCGGCGCAGCAGATCGACCCGGCCGTGGATGTCGCCGATGGCGTAGATGCGGCTGCCTTGCGGTGCCTCGGGCGCCGCCTGCCGCGGCTGGGAACGCGCGCGGCCGAGAAGACGCGTGATCATGGAGCGAATATGGGGCGGCGCTGCGTCGAACGCCACCTCATCCCTCGCCGCCCGCGATTTTAGCAAGCCGTTAACCATTCCGTAGGGGTTGGCCCGCCATCATGGCGGCAAACCAGCCATGCCCGGGCATGCGACGAAACGAACCCATGAAGCAGACGAGCGACGACCAGGCCGCGAGCATCGAGTCTCTGCTGCTCGACTACGCCCGGCGGCTCGCCCGCCATCCTGGCGGCCGGCGTGCCATTATCATCCACCTGTCGCGGCTCAGGCCCGACAACCGCCGCGCGCACCACATCCGCATCGCCGCCAACACCTTCGAGGCGCTGGTCAAGCAGTTCGACGGCCAGATCTTCCTGCTGCAGAACGCCGACATCGTCTTCGTCTGCAAGGACGCCAGCATCGCCGTGATCGACGATGCGATCATGCGGTTGCGCTACCTCTTCGGCGACGACCCGCTCGCCGCCGAGCTTGACGGGAGCGCGCCCGACCGCTTCGTCACCTGGTGCGATCTCGAGCGCGACTACCAGGAATTTCTGGCGCTGGCCGAGCAGATGCACGAGCAGGAGGTCAAGCGCAAGAAGCGCATCGCCGCCATCGCCGGCGGCGGCCCGCGCGAGCAGCGCAAACCGATGGACGCGGCGGCGCTGGCCGAGGTGGTCAGCATCATCCAGCGCGCCGACCTTTCCAACGTCATGCGCCGCCAGTCGATCTGCGCCATGATGGGCGAGGAAGCGCCGAAGCCGGTGTTCCGCGAGGTCTACGTCTCGATCGCGGAGCTGCGCGACGCGATCATGCCGAAGCGCGACATCGCCTCGGACCCCTGGCTGTTCCAGCACCTGACGCAGCATCTCGACCGGCGCGTGCTGGCCATGCTGCGCAAGAACGACGACCAGGCGCTCGCGCATTCCTACAGCCTCAACCTCAACATCTCGACGCTGCTATCGCAGGAGTTCCACCAGTTCGACCAAAGCCTGCGCGCCGGCGCGCGCGGCAGCATCGTCATCGAGCTGCAGAAGGTCGACATCTTCACCGATCTCGGTTCCTACATCTTCGCGCGCGACTTCCTCAAGGAGCGCGGCTACCGCGTCTGCCTCGACGGCGTCTCGGAGGTGACGCTCGGCTTCATCGACCGCGAGCGGCTCGGCCTCGACCTCGTCAAGATGTTCTGGACGCCGGACATGGCCGACCCGCTGCGCAGCGAGCGCACCACCGGCTTCCGCGAGGCGATCGACCGC
>JASHRZ010000068.1 GCA_030037055.1 Alphaproteobacteria bacterium | reverse complement strand
AAGCCGCGGAGAGCCGCGCGCCGGCGCATGCACTTGTTAAACGGCAAAAGATGGTGCATTTAGTTCAGCTCACTCCTAATGCCTTGCCGTGAGCTGATGATCGCTGCCGACTTCGCCTGGCCCGAGGGCCTCGCCCCCGACACCGTGTGCTTCACCGTCGATGTCGAGTGGGTTGCCGATGCAGTGCTGGCCGATGTGCGGTCGCTCTTCGATCAGTTCGGCATCGCGGCGACCTTCTTCGTCACCCATGCTGGAGTAACGGTGCCCGGGCACGAGCGCGGCCTGCATCCGAATTTCCGCCGGAACGGCGATACCTACCGCGCGCTCGCGCGCGCGGGCGAGCGCAGCGACGCCGAAGTGTACGAGCACATCATCGCCACCACGCACGGCTTTGCACCGGAGGCCAAGGGCGTGCGCAGCCACAGCCTGTTTTACGATTCCATGCTGCTGCCGATCTATCGCCGCTTCGGCATCGAATACGATTGCAGCTATCAGATGCCGTTCCTGGACCACCTGCGCCCCTTCTGGAAGCATGACGGCATTCTGGAGATTCCGACATACTATGCCGATCATCTCGACCTCGTGACCGGAGCGACCAATTTCGAGGTGGCGCGGCTTGGGCTCGACCGGCCGGGGATCAAGGTCTTCGATTTCCATCCCAACATGGTATACTTGAACGCCTGCGACGAACACGAGTATGTGGCCGCCAAGGGCTTCTATCACGACACGGAGCGGCTTCGGGCGGCACGGCACGACGGGCGCGGCGTACGCAGCTTGTTGCGTGATCTCCTCGCGCATGTCAGCGATCGCGGACTCCCCACAATGACGCTCGGCGAGATGAATACGCTGGTGCGCCGGGCGGCCATTTCCTGTGCGTGAACGCTTAAGCAACGCCGGCGGCAAAGGCGGCGAGGCGCGTGGCGAGCTCTTCAGCGGTCGCCGTGCAGATGACGCGGCCCCGGCCGTCGATCTCCAGGACCGGCGCCAGCAACGGCCGTCGCAGTTTGGCGAAGCCGCTGCATTCGCTGGGCACCGCGAACATGCCATCGGCGGCCGCAAGCGTCAGATATTCGCCGAGATTGCCAGCATCGGTGGCAACCCCGTTGCCGAAGACCACTGTGAGCCCGCGCTCGCGCGCCTGCCGCGCCAGGCTCAGCGTTTCGACGAGACCGAGATTCTTCACGAGCTTGAGCTTCACGCCGAAAGCCCCCAGTTCGGCGGCGCGGCGCACATCCGCCGAATCGTAGATGCTCTCGTCAAGCACGATCGGCACGCCGCTGCGGCACAGCTTCGCCAGGCCCTGCCAATCCCGCCGGTCCAGCGGTTGCTCGAACCATTGCAGCCGATCGCTCTCGGAGCGCCGCAGCGCGCGCGAAAAGGCAAGCGCGTCCTCCAGCGAATAGCCCTGATTGGCATCGAACACGAAGCCAAACCGGGCGGCCTCCGGATCGGTGAGCAGGTAGCGCGCGGCCGCGACATCGCGCCGCAACTCCCGCCCCACCTTTACCTTGATGAATTCGAAGCCCCGGGCCCTGTCCTCCGTCAGCGCGTGGCGCAGCTTCTCGATCGGCCATTCGCCCGCCACTGGCGCACTGATGGGGAAGGCGACGCGCTTTTCGGCGTGATCGAGAAAGAGCGGCATGTCGAGGGCTGTCATGACCGCCGATGCCGCAAACGGGTGATCGCGCCAAGCCGCGCGGCAGCGCCCGGCGAGCTGCGCCTGTGTCTCGCCCTCGGCTGCGGCCAGCAGCTTGCCCACGGCGACGCGGATGGTCTCGAGCGTTTCCCAGTTGTAGCCGGGCAAGGGCACCGCCTCGCCCAGTCCGATGCGGCGCTCGTCATCCTCGGCGATCACCCAGACGGCCTCGTATGACGTCAGCTGCGCGAAGGACAGGTCGTAGGGCTTGATCAGGGGCGATTCGCTGACGCCCCAGCGAATCCGTCGCAGCCGTCGGGCAGCGGAGGTCACGATCGGCGATCGGCTGCTAAGAGCTGATCGCGTCGCGCAGGAGACGCGCGCGGGCTTCGCGCTCGAGCAGAGCGGCGCGGTCCTCGATCATCGCCTCGCGGCGGCGCAGCTTCTGGTCTTCGGAATCCTTGTCCGCGCTCAAAACGTAGCCGACCGGATGGTAGCGCAGGTCGCCGCTGTTGCGTGCCTGCTGCAGGCGGCCGGCGATCAGCCGCTCCGCCGCTGCAAGGATCGGGCCGAACGCGTCGATGATCTGATCCCGGTTCACCACCGTGCCGTCGACGATATGCCCGATCATCGGCTGCGTCATGACCGTGTGATGCCGCAGGAAGGAAGTCATCATGCGGATCGAATAGGAATCGTAATGTGCCGATTCGACGAGGCTCAGCGGCGCCACCAGCATGTCCGACCAGACATAGTCGCCGCGGCGCAGATAGCGCGTGCGCTCGATGAACGTCTGATAGTTGCTGACGACACGAGAACGGTCGCGCGGCGAGGCCACGACCGGGATCAACAGGTCGTGGTACAGCAGCTCGGGGTGCAGCTCCGAGAAATCGTCGGTACTGGATTTGATAATGCAGCGGTAGACCGCGTCGAGGTCGATGTCGGTCGGACAGATATCGCAGGCGATACACCGCTTGATGCGGCGCGTGGCGATATCGACGATCGTC
>JASHRZ010000067.1 GCA_030037055.1 Alphaproteobacteria bacterium | reverse complement strand
CCCGGCGCCCTTCGCCCGTCATCTCGGGCGCGGCTTGCGGGCCGCCGTCCTGCCTTTAGGTCAGCGCTCCGGCGATTGTAGGGACGCATGTCCGCCAGAAGCAGCGCCGCGGAATCGACCGCGCCTCACCTGCGCAGCCTCAATCCGGCGCAGCGCGCGGCGGTGGAACACGGCGTCGCCGGCGGAGTGATGCCGGGACCGCTGCTGATCATCGCGGGTGCGGGCACGGGTAAGACGAACACCCTCGCGCACAGAGTCGCGCACCTCGTACTCAACGACGCCGAGCCATCCCGGATCCTGCTGCTCACCTTCAGCCGCCGCGCGGCGGCCGAGATGGCGCGACGGGCGCAGCGTATCCTCGGTGAGGCGCGCGCGGCCGGCCGCACGCGCGGCAGCCGCGGCGAGATTACGTGGTCCGGGACGTTCCACGGCGTTGCCAACCGGCTGCTCCGGCTGCACGCGGACGCGATCGGGTTGAGCCGGTCGTTTACGGTGCTGGACCGGTCCGACGCAGCGGACCTCATGAACCTCGTGCGGAGCGACCTCGGCCTCGCCAAGAAGGCGACGCGGTTTCCGACCAAGGATACCTGCCTTGCGATCTATTCGCATGCGGTGAACAACTGCGCTCCGCTCGACGACACGCTCAAGGCATTTCCCTGGTGCGCCGATTGGGCCGAGGAGCTCAAGGCGCTCTTCCGCGGCTACGTCGCCGCGAAGCAACGCGACAACGTGCTCGACTACGACGACCTGCTCCTCTGCTGGAGCCACATGATGGCGGAGCCCCGTCTCGCCGCCGAGGTCGGCGGCCGGTTCGATCACGTGCTCGTCGACGAATATCAGGACACGAACGCGCTGCAGGCGATGATCCTGCTGCGCCTGAAACCGGACGGTGCCGGACTCACCGTGGTCGGCGACGATGCGCAGTCGATCTACTCGTTCCGCGCGGCGACCGTACGCAACATTCTGGACTTTCCACTGCACTTCTCCCCGCCTGCCGCGGTGGTAACGCTGGAACAGAACTACCGCTCGACGCAGCCGATCCTTGATGCGAGCAACGCTGTCATCGGACTGGCGGCGGAGGGATTCTCCAAGCGGCTGTGTTCCGCCAGGCCGTCGGGGGAAAAGCCGCAACTGGTCGGAGCGACCGATGAAACCGCCCAGGTCCAATACGTCGCGGAGCGCGTCCTTGAGTACCGGGAGGCTGGGATCGAGCTAAAGCGACAGGCCGTGCTGTTCCGGGCTTCACACCACAGCGCGCTTCTCGAGGTCGAGCTCTCCCGTCGGAATATCCCCTTCGTCAAGTACGGCGGCCTCAAGTTCCTGGAGGCCGCTCACGTCAAGGACGTGCTCTGCGTACTGCGCCTCGCCGAGAACGTGCGGGACGCCACGGCGGGGTTCCGCGTCCTTCAGCTCTTGCCGGGCGTTGGCCCCAAATCGGCTCGCGCCGCGCTATTGCATCTCTCGAATGCGGGCCACAAGCTTGTGGCGCTGGAGAGTTTTTCGCCGCCGGCAGCCGCGAAGCCGCATTGGATTGGTTTCTGCTCGCTCATTACCCATCTGGGCGATGCCGCGACCCCGTGGATCGGCCAGGTAGAACAACTGCGCCGCTGGTATGAGCCGCATCTCGAACGGCTCTACGAGGATTTCGCGGTCCGCGCAGGCGACCTCGAGAAGCTAGAGCAGATCGCGGCCGGCTATGCAACGCGTGAACGCTTCCTCTCCGACCTGACGCTCGACCCGCCCGACGCGACCGGAGCCGAAGCAGGCGCGCCGGATCTCGACGAGGACTATCTCGTGCTTTCGACCATCCATTCCGCGAAGGGCCAGGAGTGGGAGGCCGTGTTCGTCCTCAACGTGGCCGATGGCTGCATCCCCTCCGACCTAGCGGCCGGCAGCCCGGATCAGATCGAAGAGGAGCGACGCCTCCTCTACGTCGCCATGACGCGTGCGAAGCAGCACCTCCATTTGGTCCAGCCGCTGCGATTCTTCCGCAAGCAGCAGCATCGCTATGGCGACGGGCACATGCTCGCGCCGCGCACGCGGTTCATCCCGGATGAACTGCTCAAGCTGTTCGAGCGTCGTGCGTGGCCCGAAGGCGCGCTCAATGAGATGCCGGTTCAAGGCGCGACGCGTATCGATGTCGCCGCACGCCTGCGCGACATGTGGCGATGACGTCAAATCCGTGTTTGCAACGAGGCGATAATGGCTTTTTTCACCTTTCCCGAAGACGCCCATTGGAATCCCCGGTCGGAAGCCGTCGAGTTCAGCGTGGCGATAGGCGGGTACGAGGGAACGGTCCGAGCCCCGGCCGAGATTTTCAGGCGGCTGCTCGGCGGCCCGGCCACGCCCGAGAAGTGCCTCGAGGCCTATCACCTTCAGCGCACGCGGTTCGAGCGGGCGGTCGAGGCAAAGCTCAGACGACGGGAGCTTGCTGATGACGGCAACGTGGAGCTTGCCGGCCGCGACCTGAGACTCGTCGAGGCCTGGGCCGAACGAGATCCGGATTAGCGTAGAACTGATGGGAAAGCGTACTTATTGTGGGCGGCCGGTGCCCGCATCAATAGCGTCAGATCTGATCGCAGCCACATCGCCTCATTCGACAAGCACGCTGCGGATCGAGCGAGCCAGATCCAGCTTCCGGTAAGGCTTGCTGAGCAGGCGCGCGGACGCCGCCGCGCCGAGGCTGCCGGCGATTTTGGTGCCAGGAAAACCGGAGGTCAGCAGAACGCGAACCTGCGGCCATCGCTCGAGCGCGGTGCGCGCAAGCTCGAGGCCGGAAAGCTCGCCGGGCATGACCACATCCGAGAACAGCAGATCGACATGCTCGCGTTCGAGGATAGCAAGCGCAGCGGTCGCGTTCTCGGCCTCGAGCACATTGTACCCGAGCTCGCGAAGCTGCCGCACGACGATCCGCCTCAGAGATGCGTTGTCCTCGACCGCAAGCACAATCTCGCCGCTCCCGTGCGGCTCCTGTTCTATTTCGATCCCCTTGTCGACTTCGCTGCTTTCCGGCGCGCGCGGTAGATAGAGGCGGAACGTCGTGCCGACGCCCGGCTCGCTATAGACGTTGATGTGGCCGCCAGATTGCTTCATGAAGCCGAACACCATGCTGAGCCCGAGGCCGGTGCCCTCGCCCGGACTCTTGGTCGTGAAGAATGGCTCGAAGATCCGGGCGAGGACCTCCGGCGGCATGCCAGTTCCGGTGTCGCTTACCTCAATCATGGCGAAATCGCCGGGTATTACTCCGGGATGCAGTGAAGCATAGTCCGGATCGAGAGTGCGCTGTCCCGTGGTGATCGTGAGCCGCCCGCCGTTTGGCATGGCGTCGCGGGCGTTCGTCGCGAGATTGGTGAGCGCGGCGTTGAGCTGCGCCGGGTCGGCAATGACTGGCCAGAGTTCAGGGGCGAGCCGGACATCGATTTCAATCCGCTCGCCGAGGGTCCGGCTCAGCAGCTTGGTAATGCCGTCGACCAGCTCGTTAATATCGACGCGGACCGGCTGGAGCGGCTGGCGACGGGCAAAAGCCAGCAGGCGGCGCGTGAGATCGGCACCGCGCAAGGCGGCATCGAGCGCCTCGCCCGCGAGCTCGTCAACGGTCGCATTCCCCTTCACGAAGCCTCGTAGGACGTCGAGGTTGCCGATGACCACGCTGAGGAGGTTGTTGAAATCGTGCGCCATCCCTCCGGTGAGGGTACCAATCGCCTCCATCTTTTGCGCGTGACGAAGCTGGTCCTCGGTCTTACGTTGCTCCGTCACGTCCTCGACGATGCTAAGCAGGTAATTCGACCGACCCTGCTCGTCAAAGACCGGTATGATCTTCTTCCGGACCAGGCAAACACCGCGGTCTCGTGTGGTGATGGGGTGCTCCGGCACTTCGTAGGGCTCAGCGGACGCGAGAACCTGTCGATCATGCTCCTCGACCTTTTCGGCCTCGGCCTTGGGAAGGAAGTCGCGGACCTCTCTGCCCAGGATCTGGCTGCGATCATGACCCAGAAGCGCCTCGCCGGCGCGGTTGATGAGAGCGTATCGGCAGTTCCCGGCATCCTTGACGATGAGCGCCAGTGGTATACTCTCGATGATCACGTCGAGAAACGCGCGCGTCCGCAGCAGCTCTCCTTCCGCTTGCTTTCGCTCGGCGACCTCCGAGGTGAGCGCGTCGTTCGACCGCCGTAGCTCCGCGGTGCGCAGACGGACCTTTGCCTCGAGCTCGCGGGCATGATCTTCGAGGTCGGCTTGGGCTCTGGCGAGGCGTGCATGGAGTCCGCTCGTCTCGAGCAGCAGCATACCGAGCACAAAACTGGCGGCTACCAGCCCGTACGCTCTGCCGGCATAAAAGCCGAGGTCAAAACGGCCGGCGTTGAGCACGGCGCTGAGCGCAATGTCAAACAGCCACGCGCACATCACGACCATAAGCCAGAGGTTAATCACCGAGCGTTGCCGATCCTGCCATAGCATCACGAGTGCGACGAGGCTCAGCGTCCACACGGATATCACGACAGGCTTTATCGCAGGTGTGTAGCTATCTCCTGCCATGATTGACGGGAGAGCGCTTTGGCCACTCGTGGCCAAGAGGCTAAATGCGAATGCAGCACCGACGACCGCCGCCACCGTCCATGCGACACCGGTCCCACCCGAAGTAGATCGGCCGATGGCAGATGGGTGTTGTTTCAGCACCGCATAAAAGATCACAGAGACCGGAAACCCGCCGTGCCAAAACATATACAGCCATGCCGTCGTCTGCTCGCCGGCGCCGAGCAAACCGGTTTCCGAGAAGACGCCGGGGAAAGTGAGAGCATGGGGCACGATCATCAAAGCATTGAAGAGGTAGCCTGCGGCAAGCGCGAGCGGCGCTCGCGAGCTCGACCTCTCGAGTTGCCCGAACAGCAGTATAGCCGTAATCAGGTCGTTGATTACCAGCGCGGCTTCGTAGCTGGGAATAAACGCCGGAATAGTCGCCAGCCGCACGCGGATGAACGGCAGTACCGCGACGAAGGCGACGGCCGAAAATATTACCAGGGCCGCCGCTATTCTCCGCTCGCGAGGCCGTGCGGACATTGCGGAGAGAAAGGCGTTGTCGATCTTCAGCTCGCCCCGTTCAGAGCTGCCATCGGGATAGTCCATGACACGCGCGGGGAACGGCGACAGTCCGGCGCTTGCGTGGTCGTCGTCGACAACAAGCGGTCTCATCGCGACGACCTCAATTGCCCGCCAGCGTGCGTGTGACCGTGTTGAGGAGGTCCGACGCGCGAAACGGCTTAGCAAGGATCGCATCAGCACCCAGCTGCTCGGCCAAATGCAAATACAATTTGCCGCCTGAACCGAGGTCACCGCCGGACATCGCGATCACTTTCAGTTCCGGGCTTATTTCCCGGATTTCACGTATGGTCTCGAGACCCTCTTTGTTGGGCATGACGAGATCGGTGATCACGAGCGAGGGCCTCTCTTTGCACAGCAGTACCATGCCGCGTTCGCCGTCTTCAGCCTCAAGCACGGAATGCCCCGCGCTCGACAGGATTCGACGAGCAAGGCGCCTCATCTGCGCGTCATCATCGATGATCAAGACCAGGGCCATGTTGAGGTCTCCTAGCCCGCTGCTCGGCCGGTCCGAGCAAGCACGTTGGTGAGCTTTCGTTTCAGTGTCTCCGTCGTGAACGGCTTGATGATGTAATCCGTGACGCCGGATTCCTTGGCTGCAACGACTTCATTCACATCGACGGCCGCGGTGACCATGATGAACGGAATGGTTTTGAGGTGCTCATCGCTCCGCACTTCGCGGAGCAGGTCGAGACCCGACATAGGTGCCATCTTCATGTCCGAAATGATGACGGCGTATCGGCGGTCGCGCAGCTTGGACAGCGCAGTCGCCCCGTCGGTAGCGAGGTCGATGTTGTTGAATCCGATCTGCAGCAGCAGCGTGCGGATCAGTCGCTGCATCGACTGATAGTCGTCCACCACGATGATTGGCAGACCTTGAAAATCGACCATGCGCCGGCACCCCCGCGCGTCACGCTCCCGTAGGCCAATGCCTTGCCTTATGCATCGGAAGGGTTAACGGTTGGCTAACATGCCAACTGGCAGTTGCACGAATAACGGCGGGAGGGGCGTTGCCTTCCGCTGACGCTCCATGTTGCGCCGTGCCTACGGGGAACGGCCCTAGGATTTTCTTCACCCCCTCAGCGTACGATCCCAGTCGTTCGCAAGGATTGCACGCACTGATGGCAGTAGGCGAGCGCATCTCGACGACGTCGCGGAAGAGCGGGCCAACCGCTCTTCAACAGCCCGTCCTCCGCATCGCGGCGGTTGGTGTGGGCTCTTACCGTTGCCCGAAGATCAGGCGCTGAGTGAGGAGCGGCCTCTGCGGCGCGTGCTTCGCCATCTTGAAGGATGTCGACTGGAAAGCCTTTTGAACGAAAACGCTTTAGCGGTGGCGAAATGAACGGTCGCGACGATGCATAGAAATGGCGAACAGCTTCGGGTGATGATCCGGTGCCCCGTAACCGGTCGCGCCATCCCAACTGGGCTCACGGCTGATCCGAGAACCTGGAAAGATCGTCCCATCGGGTTCAACAGGGTGTCGTGTCCCGACTGCAAGCAGATACATGCGTGGAGCAAGAAGGACGCTTCACTGGAAGGGCAGGCCGCTTCTTAGCGCTGAATCGTATTCGAGCATTTGCCGCGGGGCGAGCTTGAATTCGCCCACCGCCACTATTTGCGTTGTAGTTATTCCTGCGACCTGTCGGAGCGGGAAATCCACACGTCCGACGCAAACGCCGCGATCCTCGGTGCCAATGTGGCCGGCTACTCGCGCCTTGTCGGAGCAGATGAGGAAGGGACCCTCGCGCACCGAGGCGGGAGCTGATCGAGCCAGCGATTGCGGTGCATGGCCGGCCTCTCTGATACTGAGGTCGTGCTTCCGGGATAGCCTTGCGCCGCATCGAGCGCGGCGATCTCAGCATGTCTTCGCCGCCTATGGCGCGGCGGGTAAAGCCGCCGCATCCGGGCGATCTCGAAGAGATGCGCCTGGAGCTGCTGTCGCGCCGGGCGCTCGCCGCCGCCTTGACCGCGGCGACGTCGCCACTCTCGGCAGCGTGATCTCGGCCGCGCTCGGCCTTGCCGACGCCGCCCGGCGCCGCGGCCGCGGAGCGCGGGCTGAGGGCTAGGGCCTTCAGGCGCGCTCTTGCGCCAGCGCGGCCAAGAATTCCGCGGCCGCGCTGCGCCCGCCCTCTTTGAGGCGCGAAAGAAAGCGCCAGTCGAGCGCCATCGCGCTCGCCTGCTGCAGGCCTTCGATCACCTCCTCGGCGGCGATGCGATGGAGGCGCAGCCGGCGCAGCTTGCGGCAGAGCCGCGAGCGGAAATAGCGCTCGCGGCC
>JASHRZ010000575.1 GCA_030037055.1 Alphaproteobacteria bacterium | reverse complement strand
CCTATGGCTGGGACGAGACTCGCTGGGTGATGGGCAAAGGCTATGGCCGTCTCGACAATCCGCGCTTCGACGTCGTCGCCGTCGATTACGGCGCCAAGCGCAACATCCTGCGCATGCTCGCGACGCAGGGCTGCCGCGTCACCGTGGTCCCGGCGACGGCGAGCGCCGAGGAGATCCTGCGCCACCGGCCGGACGGCGTCTTCCTCTCGAACGGGCCGGGCGACCCCGCCGCGACGGGGACCTATGCGGTGCCGGTGATCCGCGATCTCCTGGCGACGGGCAAGCCGCTCTTCGGCATCTGCCTCGGACACCAGCTGCTGGCGCTGGCGCTCGGCGGCAAGACGCGCAAGATGGCGATCGGCCATCGCGGCGCCAATCATCCCGTCAAGGACCTCGCCACCGGCAAGGTCGAGATCACCAGCCAGAACCATGGGTTCTGCGTGGTGCCGGAAAGCCTCCCCGCCGCCGCCGAAGTCACGCATGTCTCGCTGTTTGACGGCAGCAACGAAGGGCTGAGGCTGCGCGGCCAGCCCGTCTTTTCCGTGCAATACCATCCCGAGGCCAGCCCCGGCCCGCAGGACAGCCACTACCTCTTCGAGCGCTTCGTCGAGCTGATGGAACGGCATGGCCGCTAGCACTGCAAAGTACCTATCTCGCCCCTCCTGCCTCGAGGCAGGGCTATCGCATAGGAGGTTGGCCACGGAGGGCCGGAGGGCACGGAGAAGAGTATTGGGGCGCGCGAAGCGCGCCGTTCTTCGTTTCTCCGTGATCTCCGCGCCAGCCTGGTCCGTCTCTTCGGCGGTCAACGCCACTCTGCATCCGATAGCCCTGCCCTCAAGCGGGCGGTGGGATGTTCTTTCTTTCAAAGCCGCATCGCTTGATGCCTAAGCGAACCGATATCGAGAGCATTCTCATCATTGGCGCCGGGCCGATCATCATCGGCCAGGCTTGCGAGTTCGACTATTCCGGCGCCCAGGCCTGCAAGGCGCTGAGCGAAGAGGGATACCGCGTCGTCCTCGTCAACTCCAATCCGGCGACGATCATGACCGATCCCGGGCTCGCCGATGCGACCTATATCGAGCCGATCACGCCGGATATGGTCGAGCGCATCATCGCCAAGGAGCGCCCGGACGCGCTGCTGGCGACCATGGGCGGACAGACGGCGCTCAACACGGCGATGGCGCTGGCGCGCTCGGGCGCCTTGAAGCGCCACCGCGTCGAGCTCATCGGCGCCAAGGAAGAGGCCATCGCCAAGGCCGAGGACCGTCAGCTCTTCCGCGAGGCGATGGACCGGATCGGCCTCGTCTCGCCGACGAGCCGCCTCGTTCGCTCGCTCGATCAGGCGGTGGAAGCGCTTGCCGTTATCGGCCTGCCCGCCGTCATCCGCCCCTCCTTCACGCTGGGCGGCACCGGCGGCGGCATTGCCTACAACAACACCGAGTTCGAGGAGATCGTGCGCGGCGGCTTGCGCGCGTCACCCACCCATGAGGTGCTGATCGAGGAATCGGTGCTGGGGTGGAAGGAATACGAGATGGAGGTGGTGCGCGACCGCGCCGACAACTGCATCATCGTCTGCTCCGTCGAGAACGTCGATCCCATGGGCGTCCATACCGGCGACAGCGTCACCGTGGCGCCGGCGCTGACGCTCACCGACAAGGAATACCAGCTGATGCGCAACGCCGCGATCGCCGTGCTGCGCGAGATCGGCGTCGATACCGGCGGCTCGAACGTCCAGTTCGCGGTCAACCCGAGCGACGGCCGCCTGGTGATCATCGAGATGAACCCGCGCGTCTCGCGCAGCTCGGCGCTCGCCTCCAAGGCGACCGGCTTTCCCATCGCCAAGGTCGCAGCCAAGCTCGCCGTCGGCTACACGCTCGACGAGCTGCGCAACGAGATCACGCGCATCACGCCGGCAAGCTTCGAGCCGACCATCGACTATGTCGTCACCAAGATGCCGCGCTTCACCTTCGAGAAGTTCCCCGGCGCAGAGGCGATCCTCTCGACCTCGATGAAATCGGTGGGCGAAGCGATGGCGATCGGCCGCAGCTTCGCCGAATCCGTGCAGAAGGCGCTGCGCTCGATGGAGACGGGATTGACCGGCTTCGAGGAGATCGACATCCCCGGCGCCGCCACCGGCGACCGCAACGCCGTCCGCGCGGCGCTGGCGAGACCGACGCCGGACCGCCTCCTCGTCATCGCCCAGGCCTACCGCTTCGGCCTCAGCACCGAGGAGATCCACGCCGCCTGCAAGTACGACCGCTGGTTCCTCGAGCAGATCCGCGCCATCGTCGCCGCCGAAGCGGAGGTCCGCGCGCAGGGCCTGCCGACGGACGCCGCCGGGTTGCTGCGGCTCAAGCAGCTGGGATTCTCCGATGCGCGCCTTGCCGAGCTCGCGCGGCGCGATGAGGGCGCCGTGGCGGCGCTGCGCGCGCGGCGCGGCGTCCACCCGGTCTACAAGCGCATCGACACCTGCGCCGCCGAATTCCCGTCGCTCACGCCTTACATGTACTCGACCTATGAGGGCGACGGGCTGACACCATCCGAGGACGAGTCGGATCCCTCCGAGCGGCGCAAGGTGGTGATCCTCGGCGGCGGGCCCAATCGCATCGGCCAGGGCATCGAGTTCGACTATTGCTGCGTCCACGCCGCCTATAGCCTCAAGGAAGCCGGCATCGAGACCATCATGGTCAACTGCAACCCAGAGACGGTCTCGACCGATTACGACACCTCCGATCGGCTCTATTTCGAGCCGCTCACCGCCGAGGATGTCATCGAGCTGGTGCGCGCCGAAGAGCGTCGCGGTGAGCTGCTCGGCGTCATCGTCCAGCTCGGCGGACAGACGCCGCTCAAGCTCGCTCAAGCACTCGCCGACGCCAAGATCCCGATCCTCGGCACCTCGCCCGACGCCATCGACCTTGCCGAGGACCGCCGGCGCTTCCAGGAGCTGCTGCAGCGCCTGGCGCTGAAGCAGCCGGAGAACGGCACCGCCAGCTCGGCCGCAGAAGCGGAGAAGGTGGCGCAGCGTATCGGCTACCCCGTGGTCATCCGCCCCTCCTACGTGCTCGGCGGCCGGGCGATGGAGATCGTGCATGAACCCGCCGGGCTTGCGCGCTACATGGCGACAGCGGTCAAGGTCTCCGGCAAGAATCCGGTGTTGATCGACCGCTATCTCCAGGATGCGATCGAGGTCGATGTCGACGCGCTCGCCGACGGCGAGGAAGTGGCGATCGCCGGCATCATGGAGCATATCGAGGAGGCCGGCATCCATTCCGGCGACAGCGCCTGCTCCTTGCCGCCTTACTCGCTGCAGCCCGCCGTCATCGCCGATATCGAGCGGCAGACGACGGCCTTGGCCAAGGCGCTGGGGGTGGTCGGGCTGATGAATGTGCAATACGCGGTGAAGGACAGCACCGTCTATGTACTCGAGGTGAACCCGCGCGCTTCGCGCACCGTGCCCTTCGTCGCCAAGGCGACCGGCGTCCCCGTCGCCAAGATCGCCGCCCGCGTCATGGCGGGCGAGCGGCTGGGCGTCTTCTCGTTGAGCCGCAAGCGCCGGCGTGCCGTCGCGGTGAAAGAGGCGGTGTTCCCCTTCGCACGCTTCCCCGGCGTCGACCTGATCCTCGGTCCCGAGATGAAGTCGACCGGCGAGGTCATGGGCATCGATGGCGATTTCGGTCGCGCCTTCGCCAAGGCGCAGCTCGGCGCCGGCGTCGAGCTGCCGCTGCGGGGCGTGATCTTCGTCTCCGTGCGCGACCGCGACAAGCCCGCCATGGTCGAGCCTTGCCGCCGGCTTATTGAGATGGGCTTCGCCCTCGTGGCCACCCGCGGCACCGCCGAACTTTTGCGCCGCAAGGGCCTCGCGGTGGAAACCATCAACAAGGTGCTCGAAGGCCGGCCGCACATCGTCGACCGCATGCTGTCGGGCGGCGTCCAGCTCGTCTTCAACACCACCGAAGGGGCGCAGGCCATGGCCGACAGCTTCAGCCTCCGCCGCACCGCGCTCACGACCAATATCCCCTATTTCACGACCGTCGCCGGCGCGCGGGCGGCGGTCCAGGCGATTGCCGCCTTGAAGGCGGGCAGCCTTGAAGTCGCTTCGCTGCAGTCCTATTTTGAGGGGTCGTTCTAGCCATCCCGGCCGCCGGGCACGTCCGGGAGGGGGTTATATTTGTCACCCTAGAACGTCTCTATTTCCCGGGAGTAGAAGTTTCTTTCCATGGCGAAGATTCCGATGACCGCGGCCGGCTTTGAGCGGCTGCAGGAAGAATTGAAGCGGCTCAAGTCGGTCGATCGGCCGGCGATCATCCGCGCCATCGCCGAGGCGCGCGATCATGGCGACCTGTCGGAGAACGCGGAATATCATTCCGCGCGCGAGCGCCAAGGCTTCATCGAGGGCCGCGTCCTCGAACTCGAGGACAAGATCGCCCGCGCCGAGGTGATCGACGTCTCCAAGCTCTCGGGCAAGGTCGTCAAATTCGGCGCCACCGTCACGCTCGAGGACGAGGAGACGGAGGAGAAGGTGGTCTATCAGATCGTCGGCGAGGACGAGGCCGACATCGCCCAGCGCCGACTCTCGGTGACCTCGCCGCTGGCTCGCGCGCTCATCGGCAAGACCATCGGGGAGAGCGTCGAGGTGTCGACGCCGCGCGGCGCCCGCTCCTACGAGGTAGTCAAGGTCGCCTTCCGCTGAACGGCCTCGGCCGGCACGCGCGGCTCAGCAGGTCCTTGCCGACAAACAATGGATGCGGGCTGCGGCACATCGCCCGGCATGTCATCCCATCACGTTCCGCTTGCGAGGCTGCGCGGCCCGATGAACGACGCCAGCGCGCTCATCTCGGAGAAAACCAGATCGGCAGCGGGCGCAGCGAGGCGCTCGGGATGGCCGGGACGACAACGACTGCCGCCGCTCGATCCAAAGGCCGTCATCCGCGCCCTTTTGCCACGACGATGCCCGGCGCGCTGTGCTCGATGATGAGCGCGCGCGCCGGCCCGGCCGCCATCCCTGCGTCCGCGTGGAGGAAAATGTCCGGCGCGGGCTTGCCGGGGGCGATCTCGGTGCTGAACACCGCCCGTCGAACCCGTAGGCAAGCCCCGCCCAATCGAGCTTCTCCGCCGGCATGGCCGGCGCGCTGCTCGAGGCGAGCGCCAGAAATGGCATCGCCCCAAGCTCCGCGCGAAGCGCTCGGTGGCGGGCCTGGTTCAGGTCGTCATCGAAGCTTGCCGGTAGTGGCGCGCCGCGCTTGCGCTCCAACTCGGCATAGCTGTCCTTCTTGCCCATGCCGAGGAAGCGCTCGCCGATGATCTCGGCCGATCGCAAGTGACCGATCGCGCCTGGCGGCGGCGGCATGGCCGGCAATGACCTCGCGGTCGAGGAGGACGCCCTCGCAGTCGAAGATCAGGAGACCGACGCCCGACCGTCAATCCCTGGCGTCGACATTGATCGGCACGCCCGGCTCGCATTTCGAGGCGCGGATGGCGAGCGCCGAGCGCACATGTGCGACATTGGGCGCCGCCGTCAGCGTGGTGGTAAGGAAGCGCTGGTAGCTGTCCCAGTCGGTGGCGACGATCTTCAGGAGGAAATCGGTCTCGCCGGCGAGCATATGCACCTCGCGCACCTCCGGCCAAGTAAGCGCCAGCGCCTCGAAGCCCTTGAGTTCGGGCTCGGCCTGGCTGGAGAGGCCCACCTGGGCGAAGACGGTGACGCCATAACCCAGCGCCTCGGGATTGACGTCGGCGTGATATCCCCGGATGAAGCCCGCCTCTTCAAGAGCGCGCACGCGGCGTAGGCAAGGCGGCGCCGAGATGCCGGCGCGCTTGGCCAGCTCGACATTGGTCATGCGGCCCTCGGCCTGCAGATCCCGCAGGATCCGTCGATCGATCTTGTCGAGCTTAATGCGGCGCATCCAACAATCTCTGAAACAGCCCTGCCGAATTACGCCCGATCTTGCCGCAGGCAAGCCTGGCGCGACGAGCGCGCTCATCGTATTACAAGGTAATATTATTGCAAGTCAGCCCGGGCCGCCGGCAAGAGCGCCGCTTGCAAGCCCGGCGGGGCGGGGCTAACACCCCGCCGCAGCGTGAGATCGGACGAGGCAGCAATGACGGCGCCCGGCGTCTGGGTGGTTCATGACGGCAAGATCGGCATGGCCAACCAGGTGGTCGGGCTGGCCGAGGCACTCGGCCTCCCTTTCAGCGAGAAGCGCCTGGTGGTGCGCTCGCCCTGGCGGCATCTGGCGCCGCCGCTCTGGCTGCAGCCGCTGATGGCGCTGGATCCGTCCGGCGACCGCCTTGCCCCGCCCTGGCCCGAGGTTCTCATCGCCTGCGGCAGGCTTGCCACTGCCCCGGCGCTCGCCGTCAAGCGCGCCAGCGCCGGCCGCGTCTTCTGGGTGCAGGTCCAGGATCCGCGCTTTGCCCGACGCGAGGTCGACCTCATGGTCGTGCCGACGCACGATCCCGCCCGCGGCGAGAATGTGTTCCGCACCTTGGGCGCCGTCCATCGCGTAACGGCGTCGCTGCTCGCCGAAGGCGCACGTCGCTTCGCGCCGCTCCTTGGCGCTCTGCCGCGGCCGCTGGTGGCGGTGCTGCTGGGCGGCGACAACCGGGTCTACCGCCTCACCCGCGCGCGGTTTGCCGCCTTCGCCGACCAGCTCGCCGCGCTCGCCCGCGCCGGCTACGGCATCGCCGTGACGCCGTCGCGCCGCACCGGCGCGCAGAACGAGCAGCTGCTGCGCCAGCGCCTCGCGGGACTGCCCGCCTTCATCTGGGATGGCGGCGGCGACAACCCCTATTTCGGCCTGCTTGGCCTTGCCGATGCGGTGCTGGCGACCGCCGATTCCGTATCGATGGTGAGCGAGGCGGCCGCCTCCGGCAAGCCGGTACATATCGTCGATCTCGACGGCGGCTCGGAGAAATTTGCGCGCTTCCATCAGGCGATGCGCGCCGCCGGCATCACCCGGCCGTTCACCGGCGCGATCGAGAGCTGGCGTTATACGCCGCCCGACGACACCACCCGCGCCGCCGCCGAGATCCGCCGTCGCCTGGCCTTGCGTCTGACCAAGGTCGCCTGAGATGCGAGGTGCCGTCGCCGCCTATGTCGCGGCGCTGGCGCTGGCGGCGGCAGTCTTTCTGGTCCTTCCCGGCATCGATCTCTGGGCGAGTGGACTGTTCTATCGCGCCGGCGATGGCTTCTTTCTTGCCCAATGGGAACCCGTGCGCGCGATCTACGCCGGCGTGCCCTATCTCACCGGTGCCATCGTCGTCGGCGTCATCACACTCTATCTCGGGTCGCTGCTGCATGGCCGGGCGATCTGGCGGATCGACGGCCGCATCGCGGCCTTCCTGCTGCTCGCGCTGGCGCTCGGGCCAGGCCTTCTCGTCAACACCGTGCTCAAGGATCATTGGGGCCGCGCCCGGCCGAGCCAGGTGACGGCGTTCGGCGGCACGCAAGCTTTCACTCCGGCACCGCTGCCTGCCTCCAGCTGCGCGCGCAATTGCTCCTTTCCCGCGGGCCATCCCGCCATCGGCTTCTATCTCGTTTCCTTCGCCTTTCTCGTTCGCGATCGGCGGCGCCGGCGCGTGGCGACGGGCGCGGCGATCGCCGCAGGCGCGGTCTTCGGTCTAGCGCGCATGGCGCAGGGCGGGCATTTTCTGTCCGACGTCATCTTCTCCGGTCTCCTCGTCTACGGCGTAAGCTGGCTGCTCTATCGCATCATCGTAGAGGACGATCGGCTCGCCCGCCGGTTCGGCGCCTTCGCTCCGCCGCGCCGGCTGGC
>JASHRZ010000066.1 GCA_030037055.1 Alphaproteobacteria bacterium | reverse complement strand
TCCGCGGCCAGGCGGCGGATTACGACCGCTGGCGCCAGCTCGGCAATGCCGGCTGGAGCTATGCCGACGTGCTGCCCTTCTTCAAGAAGGCCGAGCGCAACGAACGCCTGCACAATCAGTTCCATGGCAGCGACGGGCCGCTCAATGTCGCCGAGCGGCCCTACACCAACGAACTCAGCCATGTCTTCGTCGAAGCGGCGCAGCAGGCGGGGATTCCGCTGAACCCGGATTTCAACGGCGCCGGCCAACAGGGCTGCGGCCTCTACCAGGTGACGCAACGCCGCGGCGAGCGCTGGAGCGCCGCCAACGCCTATCTTCACCCCGCGGCGTCGCGGCCCAATCTCGCCATGGTCCCCTTCGCGCAGGCCACCCGCGTCGTGATCGAAAGCGGCCGCGCCGTCGGCGTCGACTATGTCGAGAACGGCGAGCAGCGCCATGTGCGCGCCGAGCGCGAGGTGCTGCTTGCCGCCGGCGCCATCAACTCGCCGCATCTGCTGCTGCTCTCCGGCATCGGCCCGGCCGAGGAGCTGCGCGCCGCGGGAATGCCGGTCGTGGCGGATCTGCCGGGGGTCGGCAAGAATCTGCAGGACCATCTCAACGTCAACATCCTCCAGCGCACCCATCGGAATATCACGCTGGACGGCAAGAGCCGCGGCCTCGCCTCGGTGCTGGTGGCGCTGCAATTCGCGCTCTTCAAGAACGGGCCCGGCACCAGCAACGTCGCCGAGGCCGGCGCCTTCGTCTCGAGCCGCGGCGAGCCGCAGACGCCGGACATCCAGTTCCATTTCATCCCGGCGCAGGTGGTCAATCACGGCCGCACCATCCTCGACGGGCACGGCGTCACGCTGCACGCCTGCTGCCTCAGGCCCGAGAGCCGCGGCGAGATCCGGCTCGGCACCATCGATCCGCTGAAGCCGCCGCTGATCGATCCCAACTACCTCGCCTCGGGCTATGATCTGAAGATCCTGATCGACGGCATCAGGCGCGGGCGCGAGATCCTAGCGGCGGCGGCGTTCAAGCCGTTTCTCGGGCCCGAGCGGCTCCCCGGCGCGGCAGTGCGCTCGGAGGCGGAGATCGAGGAGTTCATCCGCGCCACGGCCGAGACCGAATACCATCCCGTAGGCACCTGCCGGATGGGCGCCGACGCCATGGCGGTGGTGGACGAGCGGCTGCGTTTGCGCGACATCGGCGGCTTGCGCGTCATCGACGCTTCGATCATGCCGACGCTCGTCAGCGGCAACACCAACGCGCCGGTGATCATGATCGCGGAAAAGGGCGCGGCGATGGTGCTGGAGGATGCGGCAAGGTAGTTGTCGGTTGTCAGTTATCAGTTCTCGGTCGCTGCGGCTGACAACTGACGACTGACAACTTTTCTATTCCCCCGCCTTGAGCAGCGGATGCGCCGCACGCTCAAGCCCCTCACGGAATTGCGGGGCGGCGATGGCAATCATGCGGCGGGCGCGCTGGGCGAGCGACAGGCCGCGCAGCTCGGCGATGCCGTGCTCGGTGACGATCACGTCCATGTCGCTGCGCAGCGATGTGACGACGCCGTCGCCAAGCGATGCAACGACGCGGCTGATGCTGCCGCCCTTGGCGGTGGCCGGCAGCGCGATGATCGAGCGCCCGCCGGGCGCGGCACGCGCGCCGCGCAGGAAATCGACCTGGCCGCCGACGGCGCCGAGATAAGCGCCGGCGAGCATCTCGCCATTCACCTGGCCGGTGAGATCGGCCTCGATGGCGGAGTTGATGGCGATGAAACCCGGCACTTGCCGCAGCACCTGGTGGCCATGGGTGTAGGCGGGCGGCATCAGGCGCAGCGCTGGGTTGCGATGGGCGAAATCGAAGATGCGCCTTGTGCCGAAGAGCAGCCCGCCGACGCTAACCCCGCAATCGATCGGCTTTCGCGCGTTGGTAAGCGCCCCCGCCTCGGCGAGCCTAACGACGCCGTCGCCGAGCATGCCGGAATGAATGCCGAGATCGCGATGGCCAGTCAGCGTGGCGAGGATGGCGTCGGGCAGCGCGCCGATGCCGAGCTCGATCGTGGCGCCGTCCGGCACCAGCGCCGCGACATGGCGCGCGATCGCGGTCTCCGCAGCGCCCAGCGCCGCGGGCGGCAGCGTTGCCGGCGCGCGCGACGTGCGCACCAGCGCGTCGATGCGGATGTCCTCCGGCAGCTCGCTGCCCTGCGTCTCAGGCACCAGGCGGTTGATCTCAACAATGACCGAGCGCGCCCGGCGCGCGGCATCGATCTGATGGTCGTTCGCCATGCCGAGGAAGAGGCGCCCGTCTTCGGCCTCTGCAGCCTGCAAGAGCACCACCTCGGCCGCCAGCTGCCGGTCGCGGAAGAGCGTCGGCAGCTCGGAGTAGTGACAGGGCACGATGTCGAGCAGGCCCGCGCGGGCGAGCACCTGATTGCTGCCGCTCGCGGCATATCCCGAAAAGCGCAGATGGTCGCCATGCTCCGGCCGGACGCTGCCGGAAAAGACCGGACCGAGAAACACCGTGCAGCGCCCGATGGCCGCGCGCGCGTCGAGCAGCGCCTCGGTCAAAGTGAGCGCCTCGGCGCAGCCCTGGCCGATGACGACGGTGTCGCCGGGGCGGATGTAGCGCGCGAGGTCGAGGGAATCGGCAGCGACTTCCTCGGTCATCCACCGCCCCGCTGCAGCTCGATCGTGCGTCCTTCGACATGCGCCTGCGGCGCAAGCTCAGGATGAAAACGAAATGATGATGGCATAAAGAAAATCCCTCGTTCTGGTCGACCCGGCCGCGCGGAGCCCGCCTGGCGAAGGAGGCACCCTGTTGATCCAACCATCGACCTCACCCGCCCCGCCGCCGTAGCCCGTGCACCGAGGGAACGCAGGTGCGGGTCTCGTGATCGGGAAGCTCCACCACCTGCACCTCGACGCCGTAGAGCCGCTTCAGGGCGGCGGCGGTGATCGTCGCTTCGGGGGTGCCGATCTCCTCCATCCTTCCATCATGCAGCAGCGCCACCCGGTCGCCGCAGAGAAAGACGTGGTCGGGATCATGCGTCGAGAACACCACGGCGATGCCGGAACGCGCGAGCGCCGCGATCCGGCTGAGCACGCGCAGCTGATTGCCGAAATCGAGACTGGCGGTGGGCTCGTCCATGATCAGGATGCGCGGCTCCTGCGCCAGCGCGCGGGCGATCAGCGCGAGCTGGCGCTCGCCGCCGCTGATTTCGGTATAGATGCGCGTCTTGAGATGGGCGATGCCAAGCAGCGCCAGGACGCGGTCGGCAACCGCGTGGTCGGCGGCGGAGGGCGCGGCGAAGAGCGAGATGTGCGCGCTCCGGCCCATCAGCACGATCTCGTTGACGGTGAAGGGGAAGAAGGCGGCATGCGCCTGCGGCACGTAGCCGATGATGCGGGCGAGATGCTTGCGCGAGAGGCGCGCGATGTCCTTGCCGTCGAGCAGCACCCTGCCCCCGAGCGCCGGCAGCAGGCCGAGCAGCGTCTTCATCAAGGTGGTCTTGCCGCCGCCATTGGGGCCGAGCAGGCACAGCACCTCGCCCGAGCGGATGTCGATGCTGACGCCGGCGCC
>JASHRZ010000065.1 GCA_030037055.1 Alphaproteobacteria bacterium | reverse complement strand
CCGTATCGTGCGGTTCGACCATGCTCACCGTTGAGCCGAACGGGTCCTCCGGACCGGCGCAACCCGGCAAGCCCATCCCGGCGATGGTGCCGGCGGCAGCAATGAAGAGCGTACGCGAACGCGAAAGCATGGCCTCTCCCTGGGCGGCCCCGGTCCGCAACGCGAAGGATAGCGTATTGCACGCCCAAGATAAACGGCAATGCGGTAGCATCGGGCGGACCGGCTTCAGGCTTAGCCGGGCACGAGGACGCGCCATGACCGATCCCGAGCCCGCCGCCGTCGCCGCCCTCGCGGCACAGCGGAAGAATATCTGGAACGCAGAGGGCCCGGCCGCAACGTCCGTGCTCATGCGTTTGGGTGCGTCATAGCGCCTCTGACGCGATCCCGGAATCGTGGCTCCGTCTTCCGCCGCGGCCATGAGCTTTAGCTCAGTGTCAGTGGCCGGGAATTCTCTATGGCTTGCAAGCCTTGCGCCTGTGATCCCAGGGCTCCGCCGAGTTCGGCGGGCAGCAAAAGAGCGTCAATGCTAATGACGAAGAGGACGTGAGCCGGTATCTCAAAGACACGTCGGTCAGCGGCTCGCGCCTTCTCTCTGTTCGACCGGCAAGCCGGCCGCTTTCCATCGGGGATAGCCGTCCTCGAGGCGTCGCACGCCAGATCCGGGCTTTTGCGCCAGCGCGCCGCTTCGAAGGCAAGGACACAGTAGGGGCCTTGGCAGTAGGCGACGATCTCCCGGTTCTTCGGCAAATCGCGCAGCTGCCGCGCATTCGGGACGAGTTCAACCCGAAGCGTTTTCTAAGCTTGCTCGATACGGGGCAGCGACAACCGGCTTCGGCGCGCTGGAGCCGCGGCGCCGAGGGTTGGTCAAAGCTTTTTGAGTGAAGCTACCTGACTTGTCCGGAAATTACGAAATCTACGAGCACTCGGTTCGCAGCGGCAAGGAAGTGCTCACGATCCTCACCAAGCTTGCTGCCTCGGCATCCCTTGCGCCGATGCCGAGGAACAAGCGCTCGGATATCAGCGCCGGCGCGCTCGAGCATCCTTTTGACCGTTTGTACGCCTTCGGGCTGCGAAAGTTTCGTAAGCCTTTGATTTCCATTGCCCCGATTTGAATCGTTTGGCGATCGCTTACGCTTGACAAAAGGTCAAGGCTCCGGCATGCGAGCCGCTTTCCGCTCCATCTTTGGGGCGGGCGGGCCGATATGGCGATAATGGAGCCGTTAGCCAGGCCCCGGCTCGACAAGAACAAGGGCGATGCGTGGCCGTCCGAAGCGTAGCTCCGCGCCCATCGTGGCGCCGAGCCGGGCTGATTCCCGATGCTGTCCGCGCGAGCGACCCAGCGCTCCCCGCAGCCGCGAGGAGCATCGCTGCGGATGGGGGTCATGCTGCTCGAGGTGCTCATTGCCACGAATATGGTCACCGCCGCCGGCCTCGCCCTGGCGCTGCTCCGGCTGGCGCAGCACCGCATGCGGCGCCGGCAGAGGAATCTGCTTACGCCATGGCCGATCCCGCGCGTGGGGGCGGGCGAGATCGCGCCGATCCTTGCCGCCGGTCCGCTCGGCCCCGCCGTGGCGAGCGAGATCATCGCCATTGCCAATTATCACGTACCCGGCGGCATCAGCGACCTCGAGACCTGGGTACTGTGCAACCTGGCGCGAAGCGCCCGCACGATCTTCGAGTTCGGCACCGCCACCGGCAAGACCGCTTAATCTCCTCGCCCGCAACGCCGGGCCCGATGCCAAGGTCACAACGCTCACCCTCGATCCCAAGGCAGCCCGTCTCTATCGCGAGGAGGCCGTTGACGCCGCCGTGGCGAAGCGTAGGGCGCTGCAGGAATCGCTCGACACCTTCGCCTATGGGGGTACGGCGGCGGCGGCGAAGATCACGCAGCTCTTCGGCGACAGCAAGGATTTCGACGAGACGCCCTATGCCGGTGCCTGCGATCTCGTTTTCGTCGATGGCTCCCATGCCCGTTCCTATGTCGAGAGCGACAGCCGCAAGGCGCTTCGCATGGCAAGCCCCGGCGGCTATGTCGTCTGGCACGATTATGCTGGCCCGCGCCACGAGCGCGGCGTCTATGATGCGCTCAACGAGCTTGCACGCGAGCTGCCGCTCCGCCATGTCGAGGGCACGATGCTGGTGGCGTATCGCAAGCCGGGATGACCCGAACGGGGAGGACGACATGACCGCCCGCTTTGCCATGATGGTTGCTGCGGTTATCGTTCTTTCGGGCGTCGCTGCGACAGCGCAGCAGGCGCCGACGCAGGCGCCGTCGTCCGTGCCCAATCAAAGCACGTCCACGACGATCATCTCGCGCGGCGGAGGGACATCATCGTGCAGCCAGACTGACCTGTGTGGGAGCTGCAGCATATCCTGTCCCGCCGGGAAGGCCGCTCTTTGCGTCGGCGGCGAGGGTCATTCCACCGACGCCAACGGCGGGTTTCGCTGCGACAAGCCTCCCCAATGCTCCTGCCAATGACCCCGCGCCCTGCCGGCATCCTGTCATGCCAACGACGGCGTCAGGATGACGTTCTCGGTGTCGAGTCGGTAATGCGCGAGGGCTGGGGTTGTGTCATTATTCGGGCGAAGGGGGACGAGCATGGCTACGGACCTTACCGACATTCTGAACCGACTCGCCGATGTCGATCAGGACCTCCTGCGGCTCGAGGGCGGCCGCGCACTCGCGCAAACGGCGGCCAACAGCGCAGAGGTTCATCGGCTGGACGCAGAGATCGGTCATCTCTTGAAGATCAAGGAGGAATTGCGCGCGCAGTGGAAGCGCGAGCAGCGCTGACCAATGGGTGGGCGCAGGCGTCGCGAGCGCGCGGTGCTGCGCGTGTCAGCGATCCGCCAGATCGGCCGGGATCGCCATTAACCGCCAGTTAACTACGAGTCGAGGAATATTCGCGGCCCTTCTCCTACGGGAGCCCAGCCGATGGCCGACGACCTCCTCAAACGCGAGCCACCCTCCCGATCATCGCTTGCCGAGTTGATCTCGCAGGCCCGGACCGAGCTTGAATCCGCTGTCTGCTTCGATCATGTCAAGGCCATCCGCGACCAGGCGGATGCTCTGCGCGGCTATGCCAAATCGATCGGCGCCACGCAGACGGCGCTGAACGCCATCGCCGAGATCAAGATCCGTGCCGAGCGCCGGATGGGCCGGGAGCTGGCCGCCCTCGACATGAATCCGGGCGGCCGGCCGCCCAAAACCGGCGACAGTGCGTCACCGGTTTCAAAGCCTACGCTCGCGGCGTTGGGGATCCACAAGAAGTGGTCGCAGCGTTGGCAGGCTCTGGCCAGGATCCCGCCCGCGACCTTTGAAGCATGCATCTTCGAAGCCAAGCGCAGCGGGGAGGAGTTGACGACGGCGGGCCTCAATCGCGCCGCCGGCAGGATATTGCGAAGCAACGTTGCCCAGACGCCGCAGCCTGCGGCAGGCACCCCTGATGGCGTCGAGCGTCAGCTCGAGGCGCTGGAGAGAGCCTGGGCCGCTGCCGGCGACTCAGCCCGCCGCATGTTCATGGAGCGGCGGCGCATGGACCGCCCGCCGCCGGCGTCGCGTCCCGTGGTACGGCTCGCCGCCTCGGGTGCACCGGGCGAAACCTCCCCGCAGATTCCCTAGCCCCGCGACACGCGGCCTCGCGCGAGGCCCGCGGGAAAACTGACGGGCCAGAGCGCGCCAACGGGCTATAGTGCTGCAGAGGCCGCAACGAATCGGCCGGGAGACCGGTTGATCCGGCAGGAGAATCGGCGGGACGATGCGCATGCGCGGAAGATGGTGGCCGGCGGCGCCGGGATGGGCGGTTGCGGCGGCGTTGCTGCTGGCGCCGGCCGGCTGCGCCGGCCGCCTTTGGGTCGATCAGGCGAGCGCCGAGGGCATCACAATGCATTGGTATACGCGCGAGGCGACAATGGACATCGCCCGCGCCACCGCTGTCGAGAACTGCCACCGCTATGGCAAGGGCGCCGTGCTGCTCGACGAATTCGAGGACCGGGACATCACCACGGCGCATTTCGCCTGCAAGTGAGTCACCCCGCCTCGTCGTCGCCGAAAGCCCCGGCCGCCGGATCGTAGCGACCGAGGCTGGAGCGGTCGAGCGCTACGGTCTTGAGCAGGGCGAAGACCTCGCCTCCGACGGCGAGGTTGAGCTCGCGGGCGGCGCGCTTGGTGATGCGCGCCCAGAGCGCCACCGGCTGCTCCGGTCGGCCGATATCGAGACGGATGTCGACCAGCGGCCCCTGGTCGGGCGCGATCTCGACCACCCGCGCGGCGACGACATTGCGAATGGAGATGCCGGTGGGACGCGTCGTCGCCAGCGCCACGTCGCGCGCCCGGATGCGCACGCGTACCGGCGTGCCGAGCGGCAGCGCCAGGTGCGAGACGCGCAGCCTGCCGCCGGGAAAGGAGAGCTCCGTCAATCCGTAGGTGACGTCGTGCCCGGCCACCGTGGCGCGGATCACCGCGCCCGCCTCGTAGCGGCCGGTGAGCGGGCGTAGATCGAGCCGGCTGGTGAGCTCCTCGACCGTGCCCACCGCCGCGACCTTGCCGTCCGAGAGGAGGACGAGCGTGTCTGCCAGCCGCACGATCTCTTCCATGGCGTGGCTGACATAAAAGATGGGAATGCGCAGCTCGTCGCGCAGCCGCTCGATGAAGGGCAGGATCTCCCCCTTGCGCGGAGCGTCGAGCGATGCCAGCGGCTCGTCCATCAGCAGCAGACGCGGCGAGGCGAGCAAGGCGCGGCCGATGGCGACGCGCTGCTTCTCGCCGCCGGAGAGGTCGCCCGGCCGCCGCTCGAGCAGGGCGCCCAGGCCGAGCAGCGCCACCACCGCGTCGAAGCCGATGGCGGGGTCGTGCCGGCCGGCGCCATAGGTGAGGTTGCCACGCACCGAGTAATGCGGGAAGAGACGGCCTTCCTGGAAGATATAGCCGAGGCGGCGGCGCTCGGGCGGCAGGTCGACGCCGTCCGCGCTTGAGAACAGCGTCTCGCCGCCGACCGATATGCGGCCGCGATCGGGCCGCAGCAGTCCCGCCGGCATGTTGACGATGCTGGTCTTGCCGGCGCCGGAGCGGCCGAAGAGCGCGGTGACGCCGGCATCGGGGGCGGCAAAGCGCGCCGCGAGCTCGAAGCTGCCGAGGCGCTTTTCGACCTCGACCTCGATCACGCCAGGCCCTGCAGGCGCCGGCCGAGGCGGCGCGCCACGAGCTCGGAAACGATCAGCGCCGCCATGGCGAGCGCCACCGAGAGCACCGCCAGCCGCCACGCCGCCGCATCGCCGCCCGGCACCTGCGTCAAGGCGTAGAGCGCCAGCGGCAAGGTACGCGTCTCTCCGGGGATGTTGGAGACGAAGGTGATGGTGGCGCCGAACTCGCTGATGCTGCGGGCGAAGGCGAGGATGACCCCGGTCAGGATGCCCGGCGCCATCAGCGGCAAGGTGATGGTGAGGAAGACGCGCAGCCTGCCCGCTCCAAGGGTGCGCGCCGCCTGCTCGAGGCGCCGGTCAACCAGCTCGAGCGAGAGCCGCATGGCGCGGACCATCAGCGGGAAGCCCATCACCGCCGAAGCGAGCGCCGCGCCTTTCCAATTGAAGGCGAAGCTGATGCCGAGACGCTCGTAGAGAACGCCGCCGATGGGACCATGGCGGCCGAACAGCACCAGCAGCGCGAAGCCAACCACCACCGGCGGCAGCACCAGCGGCAAATGCACGAGGCCGTCGAGGAGGAGCTTGCCCGGGAAGCGGCGGCGCGCCAGCAGGAAGGCCGCCGCCAGGCCGAGCGGCAGGCTCGCGAGGACGCTCCAGGCGCCGACACGCAGGCTGAGGCGCAGCGCTTCGATCTCGAGGGGCGAAAGCTCAAGCAAGGTGCTGGGCGAGGCGGGTGAAGCCGCGCTCGAGATCGGCGATGAGATCGCCGAGGTCCTCAAGCCCGGCATGGAGCCGCAGCACCGCGCCCTCCCGCCAGGGCTTGACGGTGCGCAGCCGCTCGGGATGGCCGGGCAGGACCAGGCTCTCGAAGCCGCCCCAGCTCGCCCCCATGCCGAAAAGCTCCATGCCATCGAGCATGGCGTCGATCGCCGGCTTGGGGATGTCGGGGCGCAGCACGATGCTGAACAGCCCGCTCGATCCCGTGAAATCGCGCCGCCACAGCGCGTGGCCGGGGCAGGTCTCCAGCGCCGGATGCAGCACGCGGACCACTTCCGGCCGCTGCGCCAGCCAGCGGGCCAGCGCCAACCCCTGCGCCTGGTGCTGGCGCAGCCGCACGCCGGCGGTGCGTAAGCCACGCAGCGCCAGATAGCAATCGTCGGGCGCGGCATGCGTGCCGAGCAGGGTCGCCATCTCGCGCACCCGCGGGAAGCTCTCTTCGGTGCAGACGGCGACGCCCATCATCGCGTCGGAATGGCCCACGATATATTTGGTGGCGGAGATGATCTCGACGTCGACGCCAAGCGCCAGCGGCTTGAAGAACAGCGGCGCCGCCCAGGTATTGTCGATCATCGTCGCCAGGCCCTTCGCCTTGGCGATGGCGGTGATCGCCGGCACATCCTGCACCTCGAAAGTATGCGAGCCCGGGCTCTCGAGATAGATCGCGCGCGTCTCGGCCCGCACGAGCTCGGCGATTCCCGCACCGATGAGCGGGTCATAGAAGCTGGCGACGACGCCGAAGCGTTGCAGGAAGCCGTTGGCGAAGCCGCGCACGGGTCCGTAGACCGAATCCGGCAGGAGCACGTGGTCCCCTGCCTTGAGATAGGCGAGCAGCACGGCATAGCAGGCCGCCGCACCGCAGGCGAAGGCGATGGCGCGATGGCCGCCCTCGATAGCCGCCACGGCCTCCTCGAAGGCGAAGGTCGTGGGCGTCCCGAGACGCCCATAGGTGACCTGGTTGTACCGGTTCTTCTGCGCCGCCTCGAGGGCCGCCACGCTTTTATGAAGAATGGTCGAAGCGTGATAGACGGGCGGATTGACCGCGCCGTGATAGGCCTCGGGCGCGCGCCCGGCATGGGTGAGGAGCGTGTCGGGCTTGTTCGACTTGCTGCGCATCGCCTGCGATCGGCCTCGCTGGAAGAAGGGCGAGGCATCTTGCATCGCCGCGCCCGCTTGCGAAAGGGTCTCGGGCACCGGCCGGCGCGGCGCGAGCGATGGCGGCGACCGCGAGCGCGGTCCCGGGACCGGCGCGCGATTGCGAGCCGCGGCACCGCCGTGATAGCGTCCGCTCCCGGAAAGCGCACGCCCTTCCGTGCTTTTGTCCATAATAAATCGTGTAAAGTCAATTGATTGAGAGGAATTTCTAATGCATATCATGAAATTCCTCGGTGTAGCCGTCGCGGGCCTCGCCTTCGGTCTCTCCGCCGCGCTCGCCGGAACCACGCTCGACGGCGTGCGGAGCCGCGGCGTGGTGACCTGCGCGGTCAATACCGGGCTTGCCGGCTTCGCCATGCCCGACCATGAGGGGAACTATCAGGGGCTCGATGCCGATACCTGCCGCGCCATCGCCGCCGCCGTGTTCGGCGATGCGCGCAAGGCCAAGTTCGTGCCGGCCACGGCGCAGCAGCGTTTCACCCTGCTGCAGACCGGCGAAGTCGATGTGCTCGTGCGCAACACCACCTGGACCTTGCTGCGCGATACCGAGAATGGCTTCAACTTTGCGCCGGTGACCTATTACGACGGGCAGGGCTTCCTGGTGGCGAAGAAGCTCGACGTCAAAGGCGCGCGGGATCTCGACGGTGCTACCGTCTGTGTCCAGCCCGGCACCACCACCGAGCTCAATCTCGCGGATTATTTCCGCAGCAACCACATGAGCTTCAAGCCGCTGGTGATCGAGAAGCTCGACGAGGTCGAGAACGCGTTCTTCTCCGGCCGCTGCGATGCCTACACCACCGACCGCTCCGGTCTTGCCGCGACGCGGGCTGCCAAGGCGCCCGATCCCGAGGACTACGTCATCCTGCCGGAGATCATCTCCAAGGAGCCGCTGGCGCCGGCGGTGCGCCATGGCGACGATGAATGGTTCGACATCGTCAAATGGACCGTCTTCGCCATGATCGGCGCGGAGGAGAAGGGGATCACCTCGGCCAATGTCGACGACATGGCGAAGAGCGACGATCCCGAGGTGAAGCGCATGCTGGGGACCAGCCCCGGCATGGGCAAGGCGCTGCATCTCGACGATCGCTGGGCCTACGCCGTCATCAAGCAGGTCGGCAATTACGGCGAGGTGTTCGAACGCAATGTCGGCGCCCGATCGCCTCTGAAGCTCGCGCGCGGGCTCAACGCGCTCTGGACGCAAGGCGGGCTGATGTACGCCATGCCGTTCCGCTGAGGCGCACGGCGCCGCGCCATGGTCCCTGCCGATCAGCGCGCGCCTGCCTCGCCGCCAAAGCGGCAGGTCGCGCCCTGGAACGACGAGCGGGTCCGTTCGCTCGCCTTCCAGTCTCTTACCCTCGCGCTGGTGGTGGGGCTGCTCGCCTATCTCGCCCTCAACGCCGCTGACAATCTCAGCCGCCAAGGCATCGCCACCGGCTTCGGCTTTCTCGGGCGCGAGGCCTCCTTCGCCATCACCACGGCGCTGATCCCCTATAGCCCGGCCGACACCTATGCGCGCGCGCTGCTGGTAGGGCTGCTCAACACCTTGCTGGTGGCGGGGCTCGGCCTCGTCCTCGCCACGCTGCTCGGCCTCGCCCTCGGCCTCGCGCGGCTCTCGGCCAATTGGCTGCTCGGCCGGCTCGCGCTCGTCTATGTCGAGATCATGCGCAACACGCCGCTCGTGCTGCAGCTCTTCCTGTGGTGGGACCTGTTGCGCCTGTCGACCCCACCGCCGCGCGAGGCTTGGAAGCCCTTGCCGGGCGTCTACATCTCGCTGCGCGGCGTCTTCTTCCCGGTACCGGTCTACGATCCCCTCTATCTCTGGATGGGCGCGGCGCTCGCCCTTGGCGTCGCCGCTGCCGCGCTGCTGGGCGTCTGGGGACGGCGGCGCCAGGCTCGTACCGGCCGGGCGCTGCGCCTGGGCTTGCCCGGGCTCGCGCTCATCCTGCTGCCGCCAGCGATTGTCTTCTTCGCCGGCGGTGCACCTCACCTGCTCGACGTGCCGCATCCCACGCGTTTCGATTTCAGCGGCGGGCGGAGCATCACCCCGGAATTCGCGGCGCTCCTGGCCGGCCTCGTTGCCTATACCGCGGCCTTCATCGGCGAGATCCTACGCGGCAGCATCCTGTCGGTGAGAAGCGGCCAGAGCGAGGCGGCGGCGGCGCTGGGGCTGACGCGCGGCCAGGCGCTGCGCCTCATCGTGCTGCCGCAGGCGATCCGCGTCGCCATCCCGCCGCTGACCAGCGAGTACCTCAACCTGGCGAAGAACAGCTCGCTCGCCGTCGCCATTGGCTTTCCCGAGCTGTTCTCCGTCACCAACACCGTTGCCAACCAGACCGGCCAGGCGATCGAGGCAATGGCCATCGTCTGCGCGACCTATCTCGCCATCAGCCTGTCGATCTCGCTGCTGATGAACCTCTACAACCGCTCGATGGCGCCGGTGGAACGATGAAGGCGGGCGCCGCTCGAGCGCTGCGTTGGACGCGCGTAAATCTCTTCAGCACGCCGCTCAACGCCGCGCTGACGCTGTTCATCGCCTATCTCGCCGTGAGGCTGCTGCCGGGCACGGTCGGTTGGGCGGTGTTGCGTGCTTCGCTCACTGCCGCGGACGATCGCGCCTGCGCCGCCTCGGGTGGCGCCTGCTGGGCGTTCATCCTCGACTGGTCCCGCTTCATCCTGTTCGGCCGCTTTCCCTATGCGCAGCAATGGCGCCCGGCGATCGTGCTCGTCATCTTCGCGGCGCTGCTGCTGGCGAGCTTCAGCCGTCTTCTGCCGGGCCGCTGGCTGGCGCTCGCCTGGGCCGGCGGGCTCGGTGCGGTCGCGCTGCTGATGTGGGGCGGCGTCCTTGGCATGCCTTACGTCGACACGGCGCTGTGGAACGGCCTGCCGCTCACCCTGATCCTGGCGGCGGGCGGGCTCGGGATCAGCTTTCCGCTCGCGCTGCTGCTGGCGCTCGGCCGGCGGTCATCACTGCCGGCGGTGCGCACGCTTTCTATCGTCTATATCGAGGGCGCGCGCGGCGTGCCGTTCATCGCCTGGCTGTTTCTCATGCTGGTGCTGCTGCCGCTGTTCCTGCCTCCCGGCGTCGCCATCGCCAAGCTGTGGCGCGCCGAGATCGCCTTTGCGCTGTTCATAGCCGCATATCTCGCCGAGGTGGTGCGCGGCGGACTGCAGGCGATTCCGCGCGGCCAATACGAGGCGGCCGACGCGCTCGGCCTCGGCTACCTCCACAAGACGGCGCTCGTCATCCTCCCGCAGGCGCTCGCCGTGACCATCCCGGCGCAGGTCAACACCTTCATCGGCGCGTTCAAGGACACGGCGCTGATCTCGATCGTCGGTCTCTTCGACCTGCTGCAGGACACCAACACCGCCCTCAATGACCCGGCGTGGCGGATGGCCTATGTCGAGGGCTACGTCTTCGTCGGCGCGGTCTATTTCGTGTTCTGCTACTCGATGTCGCTTTACAGCCGGCGGCTTGAGCGGCGCCTCGGACGAGAACGGCGATGACAAGCGACGGGCGAGACCGGCCGATGATCGAGTTGCGCCGGGTGAACAAATGGTTCGGCGGGCGGCAGGTGCTGAAGGATGTCAGCCTCACCGTCGCGCGCGGCGAGCGGGTGGTGGTCTGCGGCCCCTCGGGCGCCGGCAAGTCGACAATGATCCGCTGCATCAATCGGCTCGAGGAGCATCAGCAAGGAGAGATCTTCGTCGATGGCATCGAGCTTACCGGCGACGTCAAGCAGATCGAGGCGATACGCCGCGAGGTCGGCATGGTGTTCCAGCATTTCAACCTGTTTCCGCATTTGACCGTACTGGACAATCTGACGCTGGCGCCGATCTGGGTGCGGCGCATGCCCCGGCGCGAGGCCGAGGACTTGGCCATGCTCTATCTCGAGCGCGTGCGCATTCCCGAGCAGGCTGGCAAATATCCAAGCCAGCTCTCCGGCGGCGAGCAGCAGCGCGTCGCCATTGCGCGCGCGCTGTGCATGAAGCCGCAAATCATGCTGTTCGACGAGCCGACCTCGGCGCTCGATCCCGAGATGATAAAGGAGGTGCTCGACGTCATGGTCGAGCTGGCGCAGTCCGGCATGACCATGATCTGCGTGACGCATGAGATGGGCTTCGCGCGCGAAGTGGCGGATTTGATGGTGTTCATGGACCAGGGCGAGGTGATCGAGACGGCGCCGCCGGACAGGTTCTTCACCGCGCCGCGAAACGAGCGGACGCGGCTCTTCCTCGGCCGGATTCTGCGGCAATAGCCGGTTACGCGCCGCTCGCGCTGCCGCCTGACGGCTCGGCAGGCGCCTCGCCCGCCGCCACGGCGAGGGCCGGCAGCAGCGGATGGACGAGGTTGCGCGGCAGCAGGCCGGTCAGCCGCGGGTCGTCGAAGCTCACTTGTTGGCGCCGATAGACCTGGAAGCCCGCGCGCTGATAGAGCCCGAGCGCGCGCGGATGATCGTAGGTCGAGGTGTGCACCCAGAGCCTCCGGGTCGTGCCCCGCCAGCCTGCCTCCACCGCCGCGCGCAGGAAGTGGGAGCCGAGCCCGCGGCCGATGAACTCCGGCACCAGCCCGAAATAACATAGCTCGGTCTCGCCCGAGGCCAGGCGTTCCAGCTCGAAATATCCCGCGGGAACGCCGCCGACATAGAGCACGGACAGCTCGATCTCGGCGCGGGCGAGCCAGCGCGAAAGCTGCTTGTCGGTCCAGCCGCGCCGGACATACCACAGCCAGCGCTCGCCCACCGTGTTGTAGAGATAGCGATAGAACGAGGTGGTGCAGCCCTCGGCGCGCATCAGCGCCAGCTTTGCCTGCGGCACCGGCAGCGGCGGCCGCGCCGGCCGCGTCCGCATCTCGAGGTAGGTGACGATGTCGGGGAGCTGGGCGATGGCAGGCCTCAGCGCGCGCCAGTCTCAACCGGCGTGTCGCCGGGCAAGCCCCATTCCGACCAGGAGCCGTCATAGACGGCGGCGTCGGGCCAACCCAGCAGATAGAGGCCGAAAGCCAGGACGCAAGCGGTGACGCCGGAGCCGCAGGTCGTCACCACCGGCTTGCCGCGCTCGAGCCC
>JASHRZ010000574.1 GCA_030037055.1 Alphaproteobacteria bacterium | reverse complement strand
GCCGGCACGTCATCGGCGATGACGCGCCCGTCATGGAAGGCAAGCACGCGCTCGGCATAGCGGCCTATGATCTCCATGTCGTGCTCGACGAAAAGCACGGTGACGTCGCCGCCGAGCGCCTTCATGACCACGTCCATCAGCGGGTATTTCTCTTCCGCCGCGACGCCGCTGGTGGGCTCGTCGATCAGCAGCTTGGGCTGGCACGTCACCGCCATGGCGATGTCGACGAGCTTGCGCACGCCGCCCGGCAGGGCGGCGACGGCGTGGTGGCGATAGTCGCCGAGGCGAAAGCGCGCGATGAGCTCCTCGAGCTCCAGGGCGAGCGCCGGCGAGCGCGCCGCGCGCCAGGCGGACATGCCCTCTGCCCGCGCGATGCCGAGCGCGATCAGCAGGTTCTCCTCGGGCGTCAGGCTCGCGAAGAGCTGCGGCATCTGGAAGGAGCGGCTGACGCGTGTTGCAAGGTGCCGCCGGGGAGCGCTGTAGGAATTTCTTCACCCTGTCTGCCTACGATCCGGGCCGTTCCCATAGGTGCATCATGGACGGCAGCAGGCGAGCGCACTTCGACACGCTCCCTCATGTTTCGGCAGGCCTCAACCAGCATCGTTGCGGTTGGTGCGGGCTCCTGCCGTTGCCGGAAGATCGTGGGCCGCCTCACGATCCCGAACTCTGTGGCGCTTGCTCCGCCCTATTGAAGGATATTGACTGGAGGGCCCTTCTGACCGCCCCAGCCGTGGCGAACTGAGCCGTGCGGCGCTCTTTCGCAGAACCTGAGATGCTTCAGGTGATGATCCGATGCCCGCTGACTGGCCGCGCCATCCCGACCGGGCTTACCGCCGACGCCAAGACCTGGAAGGACCGTCACATCGGGCTTAACCGGGTGTCCTGTCCCGCGTACAAACAGATACACGTTTGGAGCAAGAAGGACGCCCATCTCGAAAACTTGAGCGGTTCCTAGCGAACAGTCGTATCGCAGGCCGCCGAGCGACAAGATTGCTCAACATCAACACGCTTGCCGTCTCACCATAACTCTGGGACAGTAGCAACACGGCTCGTCGGATCCAGGGGCGCTCATGGAGTGTCCAAGCTGCCATTCCGACACACCTGATACCAGCAAGTTCTGCATCTCGTGCGGTGCAGCGCTCCCTGCTCGTTGCCCTTTATGCGGCAACGCCAACCCTGCGGGCGCGAAGTTCTGTTTGGAGTGCGGTCAGAGGTTGGCAGCGACCCCGACCAAGCCTGCGACCATCCCTACGGCTTCTCCGTCGTCTCGCACAGAAGGCAGCGCCGAACGTCGCCAGCTCACGGTGATGTTTGTCGATCTCGTCGGCTCGACCGCCCTCTCGGCCCGTCTCGACCCCGAGGACATGCGCGAGATCATCGGCGCGTATCACCGCTGCTGTGCCGAGCAGATCACCAAGGCGGGTGGCTTCGTGGCGAAGTACATGGGAGACGGCGTATTGGCATACTTCGGCTACCCGCAGGCGCACGAGGATGACGCGGAGCGAGGGGTACGCGCGGCACTTGCATTGATCGAGGCTGTTGCGAAGCTCCGGGCGCGCCATCATGCCGCCCTACAGGTTCGTGTCGGCCTCGCTACAGGGCTGGTGGTGGTAGGCGACCTCATCGGCGAAGGCGATGCACAAGAGCGCGGCGTCGTGGGCGAGACACCGAACCTCGCGGCGCGTCTACAAGCGCTCGCTGAGCCGGGTCAGGTAGTAATCTCCAACAGCACCCGTCGTCTGACCGGTGGCATGTTTGAGTACCACGACCTGGGCAAGGTGTCGTTGAAGGGTCTCACCGAACCTGTGCAGGGATGGCGGGTGCTCGGGACGAGCGAGGTGGAGAGTCGGTTTGAGGCACAACGCGGAGCCGCACTTACGCCGCTAGTCGGACGCGAAGAGGAGCTGCAGTTACTGCTGCGACGGTGGGGGCAAGCGAAGGCTGGCGAGGGCTCCGTTGTGCTGATCTCGGGCGAACCGGGCATCGGAAAATCGCGCATCGTTCAGGCCCTTTTCGAGCGATTGGAGGTCGAACCGCACACGCGCTTGCGCCAGTTCTGCTCGCCTCATCACCAGGACACGGCGCTCTACCCGACGATTGCGCAGCTCGAACGGGCCGCGGGGTTTCGGCGCGAAGACACGAACGAACAACGCCTCGACAAGCTGGAAGCGGTACTCAGGCAGGCGACGAATGACCTATCTGAAGCCGGCGCTCTGCTGGGAGAACTGCTGTCGCTCACGGCAAGTGATCGCTATCCCTCGTTCGACCTTGCGCCGCAAAAGCGTAAGGAGAAGACGTTCAAAGCGCTGATCGCGCAACTCACGGGGTTGGCCGCGCGGCAGCCGGTGGTGATGGTCCACGAGGACGTGCATTGGATCGACCCCACCTCGCTGGAGCTGCTCGATCTCACCGTTGATCGCGTGCCGAGCCTGCCGGTGTTGCTGATCATCACCTTCCGACCGGAATTCGCGCCGAGCTGGGTGGGTCGTCCGCAGGTAATGCTGCTCGGCCTCAGTCGTCTGCCGCACCGGCAAGGGGCGGAGATGCTCTCGCGTCTGATCGGGGGCAAGGCGCTGCCGAGGGAGATCGCCGACCAGATCGTTGATCGCGCGGACGGTGTCCCGCTGTTCATCGAAGAGCTGACAAAGTCGGTGGTCGAGAGCGGGGAGCTTGCCAATGCGGGCGATCACTACACGGTATCGAGATCGCTGTCGCCGCTGGCGATCCCGACCACACTCCACGCCTCCCTGTTGGCGCGGCTTGATCGCTTGGCGCCGGTGCGGGAGGTGGCGCAGATCGGCGCCGCGCTTGGCAGGCACTTCTCGCACGAGCTGATCAGCGCGGTCGCGCCGATGCCCCAGCCGCAACTCGATGATGCCTTATCACAGCTTGTGCATTCCGAGCTGGTCTTCCGCCGTGGGACACCGCCCGATGCAGAGTACACCTTCAAGCACGCGCTGGTACAGGATGCCGCCTATAGCACCCTACTCCGAGGGCGACGCCAACAGCTCCACGCGCGCATCGCCGAGACGCTCGAAAGGCAGTTCCCCGAGATCGCGGCGACCGACCCAGCGCTCCTCGCACAGCACTGCGCTGAGGCTGGCCTCAAGGAGAAGGCGGTCGGCTATCGGCTCAAGGCCGGTCAGCAGGCACTGGCGCGCTCGGCCATGACGGAAGCGGTGGCGCAACTCACAAAGGGGTTGGACGTACTGATGGGCCTACCCGAAGGCGCCGCGCGCCAGCAGCGCGAACTCGAGTTGCAGCTTGCCCTCGGTCGCGCCCTGATGGCGACGCAAGGTTGGGCGGCGCCAGCGGTTGGGGAGACTTACGACCGGGCGCGTGAGCTATCTGAGCAGCTGGATCAGCAGCAGCACCTCGGTGCGGTTTTGTTTGGCAAATTTGTGTATCACAAGGTCCGAGGCGAAATCCTACTGGCGCGCGAACGGGCCCAAACGCTTTTGCGGCTCGGCGAGGCCCACAACGATGTCATCTTGACCTTGCTGGGCCATCACATCGTCGGAGATACCACTAGTTGTCTCGGCGAGTTCGCGTTAGCTCGCACCGATCTAGAGCGGAGCCTCGCCCTATTTGACCCCAGCCACCGCCCCGCGCTTTACGCGCTATCGCCCGTCGATACAAACGTCGTGGGACAGCTGTGGCTATCGCACGTGCTGGCCTGCCTCGGCTATCTCGGCCAAGCGCGCCGGCGGCGGGAAGAAGCGCTGGCGGAGGCGCGTCAGCTCGCGCATCCCTATACCCTGGCTTTCGCGCTTCACATTAACTT
>JASHRZ010000573.1 GCA_030037055.1 Alphaproteobacteria bacterium | reverse complement strand
TCTTTAATTGCAATACGATGTGGCCGTGCTGATCGAGGCCGACCAGTTGGAAAACGTTCTTGCCGATATCGATGCCAATCGTGGCGACGGTGGATGGCGTTGATTGACGAGGCATGGGACGGCTCCTTGTGATGCTAGTTCCCTGCAAGATGCAGCGTCTTGCGGGTAGTAGCACGGCCGGGCCATCCCATTAGCGGAAATCCGCACCCGCGCCTTGGACTATGGACTAAGCGCCGCGAGCAGTAATTGCGCGTCTCCGATTTCGGCGAATTCTTGTGTCGGCGTGAAGCCTTCGAGCGCGGGCGCGAGAACGGCGTGGGCGTCGCCGGAGCGGCCGGTCGATTGATAGAGTTTGGCGAGCGACAACGCGGCGCGCAGGCCGAAGCTGCGCGCTTTCTGGGCGCGCGCAATGTCAAGGGCGGCGAGGAAAGCCTCCTCTGCCGGCGCCGGATGAGCGGGGTCCCGGTTGAGCAGGATTTCGCCGCGGGTGCGTTGCAGCTCCGCGTCGAACCAGCGCTGTCCGGTTCGCTCCGACGTCGCGAATGCGGCATCCAAAGTCGCCGTTGCAGCATCGAAATCGCCATCTTGGGCTTCGGCATAGGCCAAGACGCCGCCTTTGAGGAGCGAGTCAAAGTTGACGGCGTTCTGCTCGCGAAGCTGAGCCACGCCGCCGCGCATTTCCGCTAACCCGGCCGCGCGCTCCCCGGCCCGCCATCTCGCCCACCCCTGAGAAAACTCGCCGTAGGCCCGCCAAAACCTCAAATCGTGCTCGCGCGCGAGATGAGCCAGCGCGCCGACGAGGGGCGCGGCGCGCGCGAACTCTCCCCGCATCATCTCGAACAGGATCGCGTGGACGTATCCGTACGCGATCGTCCCGATATGCGCGATCTCCGTGATTCGCGACTTCACTTGATCGATCAAATCGAGCGCCCGATCAACTTCGCCGAGCGGCCACAGCGCAAGGGCGAGATAGCTCATGGCGGCGACGCCGAGGTCCTGCCCGAAACGAAACGCGAGATCGCTGTCGCGCGCGGGATTGAATATGGCGAGCGCCTGTTCGCAATGACCTCGCGCAGCGTCAAAGTCGCCTTCAACCCAGTTGGTGACGCCGATGAGGCGATGCGCGACGCCGGCTTCAGGCGCCTGTGGACGCGCCTCGACCTCGCGTAGGAAAGCGACCGAGTGCTCGCGCATCCCCGGCAGGTCGCCGCGGACGTAGCAGCCGACCCACAGGCCGTAGATCACCCCGAATCGTTCGGGCGCATCCTTGTCGGAGACCGCGGAATCATGTGCGTGGGCGAAAGCCGCCGTCGTCTCCGGCGCGCCATGGCCACGCGCCGCTATCAGGGCGTTGCCATAGGCCACGCGCATATGAAGCTGCTGGCCCGAGTCGCCCGCCGCCTTCCTGCCTTCACCCTTGTCCGCCATCGCGATCGCCTTGCCGAGATGGGCGATCGCCTCCTGGAAGGCCGAGCGGCGCAAGGCCTGGTCGCCCGCCTTGCCCCACCATTCAATCGCGAGATCGTCGAGGCCGGCCTCGGTGAAATGATGCGCGACGAGCTCCGGCTCCGCCGCCGCTCGCTCGGAGTCGTCGCGCAGGATTTCGGCGGCGCGGCGGTGCAGCGCCTGGCGGCGGCTCTTGAGCAGGCTCTCGTAGGCTGCGTCCTGGATCAGCGCGTGCTTGAAGCGATAGGTCGCCTGCGCGCCTGCGCCCTCCACGAAAAGGAGTTCCGCGTCGGCGAGTTTTTCTAGCGCGGATTGCAGGGCGGGATCGTCGACTCCGCCGACGGCGCGCAAGAGCGCGTAGGAGAAGTCGCGCCCCAGCACCGCGCCGATCTGCGCGACCTCGCGCGCTGGCCCAAGCCGGTCGAGCCGCGCCGCGAGCGACTGCTGCAGCGTCGGCGGGATCGCCTGCAAGCCGCCAGACTCGCCGCGCTCAAGCAGGAGGCGCGTGACCTCCTCGACGAACAACGGCACCCCGCCAGTGCGCTCGCTCACGCCATCGACCACCTCCTTGCTCAGCGCATGGCGCGCGGCGAGCTGGCCGACCATCTCGGCGACTTCGGCGCGGGCGAGAGGGGTGAGCGAGATGACGCTGTGATGGGAGCGCAGGCTCCAGGGCGCTCGGAACTCGGGCCGGGTCGTCGCGAGAATCAGCAGCGGCGCCTGCGCGCCGCGCTCGGCGAGGGCCTTCATCAGATCGAGTGAGGTGGGGTCGGCCCAATGCAGGTCCTCGAAGGCGAGCGCGACGGGTTGCGAGCGCGCCCCGGCCAGAAACCAAGCGATCAGCGCCGCGAGCTGGCGCCGCCTGAGCTCCTCGGGCGGCAGGTCGACGGCGCGGCCCGGCGGCAGGGGGATGTCGACGAGCGGCGCAACGAGCGGCGCATGCTCGGTGGGATCGAGGCCGATCAGCTGCAAGGTATTCTCGAGGTCGGCGAAGCGTTGGGCAGCCGGCGTGTCGGCATCTCCAAAACGCTGGCGTCCCCATTGGGCGATCGGGTGCAAGGACGTATTCTGCAACAGTTGCGACGACCAGAATTCGACCCAGGTATGCGGCGTCTCGCCGAGGCGCGCGTGGAACTCCTCGACGAGCCGCGACTTGCCGATGCCGGGCTCACCGACGATCTGCACGAACTGGCCCTGACCGGACTGCGCGCGCTCCCAGCGCCGCATGAGGAGGTCGAGCTCCTCCGCGCGTCCGACGAGCGGGGCAGGCGCTCGCGCGCGGCTGCGGCGGCCGCCGCCGCTCCCGCGCACGATGCGATAGAGCGCGACGGGCGCCGGCACGCCCTTGAGCTCATGCGCGCCCCGGTCTTCGGCGACGAAGAGGCCGGCAATATGCCGCTGCACGGAAGCGGTGACGAGCACGGTTCCAGGCTCGGCCGCGGCTTGCACGCGCGCGGCGACATTCGGCGCCTCGCCGAAAACTTCGCCCGACGCGTCGATCACGACCGGTCCCGATTCGAGCCCGATGCGGGCGGAAAGCTCGGGCGTGTCCTTGCCGGCGTTCCTGGCGTTGATCTCCGAGAGCGCGCGCTGGACGGCGAGCGCGGCGCGAACCGCCCGTTCGGCGTCGTTCTCCTCCGCCTGCGGATAGCCGAAGAGGGCCATCAGCCCATCGCCGAGCCTCTTCACGACACGGCCGCCGAACGCCGTCACGGCCGCCTCCGCCGCATCGAGATAGGCGCCGACGAGGTTGCGCCAGTCCTCCGCGTCGAGCCGCGAGGCGAGACTCGTCGAGCCGACGAGATCGCAGAACATCACCGTGAGATGGCGCCGCTCGCCCCCGGAGGGTGCCGCCACGACAGGGTGGGGCTGCGTCTGCACGTCAGTCGTCTCGGCTCGCGGGATCGGCACGGGCGTGGCTGCCCCGAGAGCGGCGATCGCGGCGAGAAGCTTTTTGCGGTGGCCGATGGCCGCCACGCCAAGCTCCCGCAAGTCATCGGCGGTCAGCATGATCAGCGTCTCGGCGTCGATCGCGTTGTCGCGAAAGGCCGGCTCGTATTGCTCCAACCCCAGGCTGCGCAACCAGCTGCCGACGTCCATCCCGCCGCCTCTGTCGCGTCCGGAACAATAATCCTCGACGCGGCGAAGGCTGTCCAGCGCCAGGGACCGCCGTCAAGGTCCGAGGTGGGTCAAGTGCGGCGGTCGGCACAACGTCAGCGGGACGGCCGCTTTTCATTCAACTGCGGACCAGTCCGTGCGTGTCCTGGTACCGCAGCTTCGTGCCACAATGTATGGCCCGGCCGCGCGTAGCAAGGTGGCATTCCAAGATCGACGAACGTGAGAGCTGCATCAATGTATAAGGCCTCTGAAGTGGAGCGTTTATGCTCCGGGCCACCATGGGGATCCGCACGCATCCAGGCTGACTAGCGGAAAGACCTCGTGGGCCATCATGGCACCCAGT
>JASHRZ010000572.1 GCA_030037055.1 Alphaproteobacteria bacterium | reverse complement strand
CGCGCCGCCGCCGGCGAGAGCCGCTCGAGCCCGGCGGCAAAGGCGGCAAGCTCGCGCTCCACCCGCCGCGGCTCGGACAGCACCGGCCAGCAGACGGCGAGACGCTGGCGCGGCACGCGGCCGCGCAAGCGCGGGTCGCGCCTGCCAGCGATGCGATCCTCCGTCCAACGCACGCCGAGCCGATTGTAGCAGCCGCTCGCGCTGCAGCCGGTGATGAGCACGCCGTCGGCGAGGTTGCGGCTCAAGGCGTAGTCGATGAAGGAGGGTGGCAGCATGGCGACGCAGGGCAGGCTCACGGCAGTGACGCCGGCGGAGGCGAGCGCCCGGCCACTGACGCCGCGATCGCAGCCGAAGACGAGGATACGCGTCGATCCCTGGAGCGTCGCGGCAGCGGCGTGGGTGCGCTCGCGGAGCAGCGCCAGAGAGGGGTCGGGAAGATCGATGCCGGTGACGAGGTCGACGCCGTGGCGGAACGGCGTCGAGGTCGGGCAGGCGCCGACGCAGATGCCGCAGCCGACGCATAGGCTGCCGTCGACCACGGCCTCGGCCTCGAAGGGCAGCCCGTCGCTGCGCCGGCCCATGGTGATCGCGGCATAGGGGCAGTCGTCGGCGCATCGGCCGCAGCCGTTGCACCAGTCGAGATGCACCTCCGCCACGACGCGCCGGCGCAGCGGCGGCAGGAACGGCAGCGCCGCCATCACCGCGCCGCCGACGGCGAGGAGCGCCCAGCCGGCACCGTAGGACCAGCGGTCGAGCAGCGGATAAAGCGGCAGGTAGAACCAATCGAGCTTGATCGTCGCCGGCACGACGGCGAGGTCGGCCTGGCCCTGGCTCGTGGCGGGGAAGGCGAGCGCGAGCGCCAGAAGCGCCGCGCCGGTGCCGGCGGCCAGCCCGATCGGCGGATTGATCCGGGGCCTGCTGATGCGTTGCAGATGGAGCCATAGGACGAGGAGCAGAAACAGCGGGATGGCGATGTGCAGGAAGACCAGCAGGGTGAAGAAGCGGTTGTCGAGGCTCGTGGGGGCGAGGAAGTTGCGCGCGATGGGCTCGCCGAAGATCGGCAGCCAGTCGAGCCATTCGGTGCTGGCAATGGCGATGTACTGCGCGAGCTTGTCCCAGACGAGCCAATACCCTCCGATCCCCGAGGCGTAGACGAAGGCGATGATCGGCGCGCCGGTCAGCCAGCTGAACCAGCGCACGCCGCGATGGCGGTCGAGCGAGAATTCGCGGGCGAGATGGGTCGCCATGGCGATGACCAGGGCGTCGGAGGCGTAGCGGTGCAAGCTGCGCGACACGCCGCCCAGGAACCAGGCGGACCGGCTCAGGCGCTCGACCGAGGTGTAGGCATCGGTCACGCTGGTGTCGAAGCCGATATAGAGGTGGACGCCGGTGGCGAGCACGATCCAGTAGAAGAAAAAGCCGAGGCCGCCCAGGTGATGCAGCGGGTTCCAGCGCGGCCCGAAGCTCCAATCGAACAGCGCCTCGGCGCCAGCGAACAGCCTGCGCAGGATTTGCCGGAGGAGCTGCACGGGAAAAGGCCGTCTTTCGCGCGGACGCTACGGGCCGCGCGGCACCGGCCGCCGCGTCTGGACCCAGGCTCGCACGAGAAAGATCGCGACCGCGGCGAGGCTCAAGCCGCCGACGATGATTTCGATGAAGATGGCATAGCTGAAGCGGTACCGGCCGGTCGCGGGATCGTAGACGGTGCAGATGAGTTTCACCCGATCGAGCAGCCCAGCAAGGCTGGTCGGGTTCGCCTCGCCGCCGAAGACGAGCCGCTTAAGCGGCTCGACCAACAGTTGCGGCGCGAAGTCCGCGCCGTATATCTGGCGCTCGACCCGCCCCTCAGCGTCGATCAGCGTGACCTGGGACATGTGGTCGAAGCCGCCGGCGGCGGGCGCATAGAAGAAGCCGAGCTCCGCGGCAAGGCGATCGATCGTCGCGGCGTCGGCGCTGAGGAACCGCCAATTGCGGTAATTGATGCCCTGGGCGCGGGCGAAATCGAACATGCGCTGCGGCGTGTCAACGCGGCTGTCGAAACCGATGGTGACGACGGCAAAGCTGTCCAGCCCGACCGCCGACGCCGCCGCGTCGACGGCACGCGCCAGGGTCTGCACGGTCAGCGGGCAGACGTCGCTGCAACTGGTGTAGACGAGGTTGACGACGAGCGGCTTGCCGCGCGTGGCGGCAAGCTGGAAGGCCTCGCCGCGCGCGGTGACGAAGCGCTGGTCGCTGAGGCTGCGGCCGATCGCCTGGCGGCTGTACGCCAACGCCGTCCCCGGGTCGAACAAGGCGCTTTGCGCCGCCGGGCGGTCGATGCCTTGTGCCCCCTCGTGCGCCACTGCGCCGCCGGCGGCCCAAAGCGCCAGGACGCCGGCGAAGCACAGGGTGCCGAGCCTCGGCGCGACCGCCATCACCACCCCCCGAGCCAGACGTCGAGCATCGCCCCAGCCAGGACACAGCCGAGCTGGATCAGCGAGGCATGGAAGGCGGCCCAGGCTCTTGCGGTCGTAGGCTCTTGCGCCAGCCTCAGGCTGCGCCAGGCGAAGAGCGCGCCGCCGACCAGCGCCGCCGCGAGATAGATCCAGCCGAGGCCGAAGGCGGCAGGAAGCAGCGACACGGCGACCAGCGCCAGCGTGTGCCAGAGGATGATGCGCGCCGCCGGCGCGTCGCCGACCACCACCGGGAGCATGGGAACGCTGGCGGCGGCGTATTCCTCGCGCATCGCCAGTGCCAGGCTCCAGAAATGCGGCGGCGTCCACAGGAACAGCACGGCGGCCAGCAGCAGCGGCAAGGTCGCGGGCGACGGGTCGACGACCGCCGCGCCGGCCAGCACCGCGAAGCTGCCGGAGAGGCCGCCGATGACGATGTTGAGCACGGTGCGCCGCTTCAGCCAAACGGTATAGACGACGCCATAGACGAAGGCGCCGAGGAACACATGGGTGGCGGCGACCGCGCCGAGGCCGAGATAGGCGAGGCCGACGCCGGTGAGGAGGAGCAACCCGATCGCCCCGAGCCACGCCGGTCCCGGCCGAAACGCGCCGCGGACGAAGGGGCGTTGCCGCGTCCGTGGCATCCGCGCGTCGAGGTCGCGCTCGACATACTGGTTGAAGGCGCCGGCGCTGCCCGAGGCCAGCAGGACCGCCAGCGCCAGGAGCGCCGGCTTCCAGCCGGGAACCGCCGGTCCGCGGGTAACCGCCATTCCGGCAAGAGCGCTCAAGGCGATCGCCATACCGATGCGCAGCTTCAGCAGCGAATAAAGGTCGGCGATCACGGTGCGCATGGCTCGCCCTTCCGTCAACGCAACGGCCAAAGCTGCGCCAGGTACTTCCAGTTGACGTAGTAGTAGAGCACGAAGGCGACGAAGAAGACCGCGACCAGGATGATCGTCCCGGGCAGCTTGATCGTGCCGGCGCTGCCGTATTGGCCGACGGCCCCGGCGAGCGGCGAGACATCAAGGCGCTTTCTCATTTCGGCGCCGTCGACGCGCTTGCCGAAGAGGATCGAGCATACGACGATGAGGATGAAGGCGAAGCCGCCGATCGCTGCCATGATCGCGCTCAGGCCGTTGAGCGTCATCATCAGGATCGCCGCCGGCGAGAACTCGTAGGGGATGACCGCGTCGCTGAAGGTAATGTCCCAATGGCGGCGCGGCACGCCGAGCGTGCCCGCCCCCATCATGAAGAGCGAGATGCCGGCGACACCGAGGCCGAAGAGATAAGGCTGCCACTGCGCCAGCCGCTTGAACATGATCTCGCGCCGGAACATCAGCGGGACGAGAAGATAGGTCCCGGCCATAAAGGCGAGCGTCGTGCCGGCAACCACGGTGCCGTGGAAATGGCCGGGCACGTAAAGCGTGTTGTGCATGATGAGGTTGAGCTGCTCGGTGCCGACCACGACGCCGGTGATGCCGCCGAGAAAGCCGAACATCACCAGCGACAAGAACATGCCGGCGAAGGCGGGATTGCCCCACGGCGCCTTACGCAGCCATTCGAACGCGCCCTTGGTGAAGCCGCGCTTGCGCTGCGCCGCTTCGATCGCGCCCGGCACGGTCATGCCGTGGATCAAGCTGCCGAGCACGGCGAGATACATGGCATAGCTCGTGTTGAAGATCTTCCACTCCGAGCTGATGCCGGGCTCGACCAGCAGATGATGCGCCGAGGCGAGTTGCAGGAACAGGATGTAGAGGAAGAACGCCGTGCGGCTCACTTTCTCCGACAGCGGCTTGGCGCCGAGCACGATGGCGGCGATGAGATACCACATCGAGACATGCGCCGAGACGTTGACCTGCTGGGAGGAATGGCCCAATCCCCACCACACCAGCTTGTACATCAACGGATCGATGTAGCTGATGATGCCGAGCGACCAGAGGAAGGTCGGAATCAGAATGATGGCGCCGGAGACGATGGTGAACACAGCGATGATCGCCGCGGTCAACGCGCCGAAGGTGACAAGCGGGATCGATCCCTCATAGGTCCCCTCTTCGCGCGCGATGACCAGCGTGCCGAAGAAGATGAAACAGCCGACCAGCGCGCCGACGGCGAAGAGGATGAGCCCGAGATAGAAATGGGGCATAGCCTGCATCGGCGGGTAGGAAGTGAACATCACCGTCGAATCGCCCTGCAGCACCGCGACATCGACCATCATGCCGCCGATCACCATCAGCGCGAAGGCGAGCCAGGCGAGCCGCGGCGTGGCGAGGCGGCAGTTGAGCAGGATCGCCGAGGCGAAATAGAGCACCGCGATCTCGAAGAAGATGATCCAGAACAGCAGGACGTTCGTCCCGTGCCCGGTCAGCACGATGTAGAACCATTCGGCCGGCAGCAGGTGGACCGCCGGCCAGCGTGTCAGCGCGACGAGCAGGCCGAATAGGCCGCCGACCAGGAGAAACACCACGGCAGCGACGGCGTTGGCGCGGATTAGCAGCTCGGCTTGGCGCTCGACCTTGAGCCCCGTCACCGGGCAGGTGCGGAAGCGGGCGCCGACGCCGGCGGCGCCGGCGGCATCGGTGATCGCGGCCATCACTTTTCTCCCTTCTCGACGACGCGGATCCTGCCCGTCATCGTGTGATGGCCGATGCCGCAGAACTCGTTGCAGACGATGCCGAATTCGCCGGCTTCGCTCGGCGTCATGGTCAGGATCATCTCGTAGCCGGGATGGACCTGAATATTGATGTTGACGGGCTGGAGCGAGAAGCCGTGCTGCCAATCGGCCGAGGAGAGATGCAAGCGGTAGCTCTGGCCCTTCTCGAGCTCGAGGATCGGCCACCACTGCCAGATGCGGGCGAGCAGGTACGCGTCGCCGCCGGGCGGCGGACGGACGATGGGCACGCCCGAGGCGCCGTCTTCGCCGACCTTGTACGTCGCGGCCAAGGTCTCGACCTTGGCGACGTAGGCCTCGGGCCGGACGCGATACGCCTCGTTGGCGAGGTTCTGTCGGCCATAGACGTGCCACGCGATCATGGTCGAGAACATGATCAGGCCCCAGACGAAGGCCACGGCGATCCAGATGATCTCGGTGCGTTCGACGTGCTCCTTCCACCACAGCCGTTGTTCCGGGGGATGAATCGCCATGAGGCCTCCGTTGGCAGAAGCAGGTCCGGGTCGTGCGGGTGGGGTCTGGGCCCCGCTACTTGCCGATGGGGATCTGCGCGATCTCCATGATCCCCCACATCAGGTAGAAGACCGACGGAACAGCGACGCCGATGAACAGTAGGAGGAACGGATTGTCGAGCACGCGCTGCATCGTGGGAACGCGCGTGGGCGGCGATGGTGCAGCGGGCGCGCCCGGAGTTTCGGCCATGTCCCCCTCGTTCACGGCCCCGCCGCGGGTGCGACGGGGCCAAAAGAAGCATAAGAAACGCATGTTTTAGGGTCCTCGTCCGGCATTCCTTGATCTAGATCAATTCTTCGGCAAAATTTTCAGCGTAACCACAGCCGTCTCCGGGCTCGGCGAAGCGGCGCGGCCGAGGGGCGGGTCCGGGCGGGAAACACGGCAAATGCGTCTCACCCTTCATTCCGACTACGCGCTCCGCATGTTGATTTTCCTGGGTCTGCAGAGAGCGGAGCGATCGACAATCGCCGAGATCGCCGACCATTACGGCATTTCGGAAAACCACGTGATGAAGCTCGCCCAGGCGCTGGCCCGCATGGGCTATGTCGAGACGCAGCGCGGCCGCGGCGGTGGGCTCTGCCTGGCCCGACCGGCGCAATCGATCGGGC
>JASHRZ010000064.1 GCA_030037055.1 Alphaproteobacteria bacterium | reverse complement strand
CCTGCTGCAACAAGAGGTGGCTATGGCGAAAGTAATCGGTATCGATCTCGGCACGACGAATTCCTGCGTCGCCGTGATGGAGGGCAAGAACGCGAAGGTGATCGAGAACGCCGAGGGTATGCGCACCACACCCTCGATGGTCGCCTTCACCGAAAGCGGCGAGCGTCTGGTCGGCCAGGCGGCGAAACGCCAGGCGGTGACCAATCCCGACAGCACCTTCTACGGCGTGAAGCGGCTGATCGGCCGGCGCATGACCGACCCGATGGTCAAGAAGGAGATGGATCTCGTCCCCTTCAAGGTTATCCAGGGCGACAATGGCGACGCCTGGGTGGAGAGCCGCGGCAAGAAATACGCGCCCTCCCAGATCAGCGCCTTCATCCTGCAGAAGATGAAGGAGACGGCGGAAGCCTATCTCGGCGAGAGCGTGAGCGAGGCGGTGATCACCGTTCCCGCCTATTTCAACGACAGCCAACGCCAGGCGACCAAGGACGCCGGCAAGATCGCAGGACTCGAAGTGCTGCGCATCATCAACGAGCCGACGGCGGCGGCGCTCGCTTATGGGCTGGAGAAGAAGGGCACCGGCACCATCGCGGTCTATGACCTCGGCGGCGGCACCTTCGACATCTCGGTGCTGGAAATCGGCGACGGCGTCTTCGAGGTCAAGGCGACCAATGGCGACACCTTCCTCGGCGGCGAGGATTTCGACAAGCGCATCATCGACTATCTCGCCGACGAGTTCAAAAAAGAGCAGGGCATCGACCTGCGCAACGACCGCCTGGCGCTGCAGCGGCTCAAGGAGTCGGCAGAGAAGGCCAAGATCGAGCTCAGCTCCTCCATGCAGACCGAGGTCAATCTGCCCTTCATCACCGCGGACCATACCGGGCCCAAGCATCTCAACATCAAGCTGACCCGGGCCAAGCTCGAGGCGCTGGTCGACGACCTCATCCAAAAGACCGTCGAGCCCTGCCGCAACGCGCTCAAGGATGCCGGGCTCAAGGCTTCCGAGATCGACGAGGTGATCCTGGTCGGCGGCATGACGCGCATGCCCAAGGTCATCGAGGTGGTGAAGCAGTTCTTCGGCAAGGAGCCCAATCGCTCGGTCAACCCGGACGAGGTGGTCGCCGTCGGCGCCGCCATCCAGGCGGGCGTGCTGAAGGGCGAGGTCAAGGACGTGCTGCTCTTGGACGTGACGCCGCTGTCGCTCGGCATCGAGACGCTGGGCGGCGTGTTCACGCGCCTCATCGACCGCAACACAACGATCCCGACCAAGAAGAGCCAGGTCTTCTCCACCGCCGAGGACAACCAGACCGCGGTCACCATTCGCGTCTTCCAGGGCGAGCGCGAGATGGCGGCGGACAACAAGCTGCTGGGTCAGTTCGACCTGGTCGGCCTTCCGCCGGCGCCGCGCGGCATGCCGCAGGTCGAGGTCACCTTTGACATCGATGCCAACGGCATCGTCTCCGTCCAGGCCAAGGACAAGGCCACCGGCAAGGAGCAGCAGATCCGCATCCAGGCCTCCGGCGGCCTCTCCGATGTCGACATCGAGAAGATGGTCAAGGACGCCGAGGCGCATGCCGAGGAGGACAAGAAGCGCCGCGAGCTGGTCGAGGCCAAGAACCATGCGGAAAGCCTCATCCATACCACCGAGCGCACGCTCAAGGAGGCCGGCGACAAGGTGCCGGCGGCCGAGCGCGGGACGGTCGAGGCGGCGATCCGCGACCTCAAATCGGCGGTCGATGCCGGCAATGTCGATCAGATCAAGGCCAAGACCCAGACGCTGGCCCAGGCCTCGATGAAGATCGGCGAGGCGATGTATAAGGCGCAGGCCGCGCAAGGCGGACCGCAACCCGGCGGCGACGCCGGCGGCGCGGCGGGCGGCCAGGGCGCCGCTGGCGGCGAGAAGGTCGTCGACGCCGATTTCGAGGAAGTCGACGAGAAGAAGCGCGGCTCGGGTTGAGCTGCGGCAAAGGTCGGGTAAGCCGCCCCGCTGCGAGGGGCTGATCCTCGCGTCGGGGCGGTTGCTTGCTAGGGGTTGCGGGGCGCATGGCGAAGAAGGATTTTTACGAGCTCCTGGGCGTGGCGAAAAACGCCTCGGCCGATGATCTGAAAAAGGCCTACCGCAAGCTCGCCATGCAGTATCACCCCGACCGCAACCCCGGGGACAAGGCGGCCGAGCATAAATTCAAGGAGCTCAGCGAGGCCTACGATATCCTCAAGGACGAGCAGAAGCGCGCTGCCTATGACCGCTTCGGCCATGCCGCCTTCGAAAACGGCGGCCGCGGCGGAGCAGGAGCCGACAATTTCGGTTTCGCCGCGGGCTTTGCCGATATCTTCGACGAGATGTTCGGCGAGTTCATGGGCGGAAGGCGCGGCCAAGGCGCCAATGCCCGAGGCAACGATCTCCGCTACAATCTCGAGATCACGCTCGAGGAGGCCTTCAAGGGACGCCAGACCACGGTGCGCGTGCCCACGATGGCGCCGTGCGAGCATTGCGGCGGCAGCGGCGCCGAGTCCGGCTCGAAGCCGGTGAGCTGCCCGACCTGCTACGGCAATGGCCGCGTGCGCGCGCAGCAGGGATTCTTCACCATCGAGCGCACCTGCCCCGCCTGTCACGGCGCCGGTCGCGTCATCGAGAATCCCTGCCGGCACTGCGGCGGCCAGGGCCGCGCGCGCAAGGAGAAGACGCTCTCCGTCAGCATTCCGTCCGGGGTCGAGGACGGCACGCGCATTCGGCTCGCCGGCGAAGGCGAGGCGGGGCTGCGCGGCGGCGCGCCAGGCGATCTCTATATCTTCCTCGCGGTGAAGCCGCACCGCTTCTTCCAGCGCGACGGCGCCAACATCCATTGCCGGGTGCCGATCTCGATGCCGAACGCGGCGCTGGGCGGCGTGATCGAGGTGCCGACCATCGACGGGGGCCGCGCCAAGGTCAACGTCGCCGCCGGGACGCAAAGCGGGCACCAGTTCCGCCTGAAGGGCAAAGGCATGTCGGTGCTGCGCTCGGCCGCGCGCGGCGATATGTATGTGCAGGTCGTGGTGGAGACGCCGGTCAACCTCACGAAGCGCCAGCAGGAGCTGCTGCGCGAATTCGACAAATCCGGCGACCACCGGCCCACCCATCCCGAGAGCGAGGGCTTCTTCGCTCGGGTGAAGGAATTCTTCGAGGATCTAAGGGAGTAGGGCGCGGCGCGTTCCGCTGCAATTGCGTCCGTGCGTCCTTCGAGACGCAGTCCTTCGGACTGCTCCTCGGGATAAGGCGAGACCAATCCGGCATCATCGGTTGATGCCATTTTCATTACTTCCTCATCCTTGTAAGTTGGAAACGGCCGCATCGAGTAAGCCGAGTGGTGCGGGCGGCAGGGGGAAGGCCGGCTCATCCTAGGGCGGGCAAGTCCGTAGCTCAGCACGGCACCCCTGCCCATCCATCGTCCCCGGACAGTCGTGTGGGCCGCAGCGCGAGCCCGGTTGAACAAGGTCGATGGACGCGCAGTATGTTGCATTGATGTATCGAAGGATCGTTTGGACGTGCATTTGCGACCATCTGGAGAAGCCTTCGCCGTCGCGCGCGACGGCGAAGGCTTGGCGGCTCTGGTTGCCCGGTTGCGGCCGCTCGCGCTGCAGCTGATCGCGGTGGAGGGGGCTTCGAGATGACGGTGGCGGCGGCGCTCTGCGCCGCGTAGCTGCCGC
>JASHRZ010000571.1 GCA_030037055.1 Alphaproteobacteria bacterium | reverse complement strand
CGATGGTCGCGACTGTCGCGTTTCGAACAAGAGAACGCTGCTCCGTCCGCCGAATGTCGCCATCGTGACAAGCCTTGGCGGCCGTCAAAATCCATGAAATTCAGCGCTTTGCGTGCGCGCATGCGGTTGGCACACGGGTTGCTCCTGCGGTGGCGGGCGCCATCGCGCTCGGCCGCGCGGGTAAGACGGTGAACGCGTCGGAAGACCGCCGAGCCATCCTCGATCGCGAGGGGGTGAAGATGCACAAGGTCCTTCCGGAAGATCATGCCGGCTGGCCGGCCGTGAAGCCGCTCGAGCAGGTGATGCGGATCATCGCGGAGCACAAGGGCTGCGGGACGCATGGCGGCAGTGGCAAGGCGAGCTGCGGATCGGCGGCGGGCCAGGGCGACCTGGCGCCCGAGATCTGGGAGAAGGTCAAGAACCACCCCTGCTACAGCGAGGAGGCGCATCACCATTACGCGCGAATGCACGTCGCGGTGGCGCCCGCTTGCAACATTCAGTGCAATTACTGCAATCGCAAATACGACTGCGCCAATGAATCGCGCCCCGGCGTCGTCAGCGAAAAGCTCACGCCGGAGCAGGCGGCGAAGAAAGTTCTCGCCGTCGCCTCGACGATACCGCAGATGACCGTGCTCGGGATCGCCGGGCCCGGCGATCCCCTGGCCAACCCTGCGAAGACCTTCAAGACATTCGAGCTCGTTGCCGAGGCTGCGCCCGACATCAAGCTCTGCCTCTCCACCAACGGGCTGGCGCTCCCCGACCATGTCGACACAATCAAGAACTTCAACGTCGACCATGTGACGATCACTATCAACATGATCGATCCCGAGGTCGGCGCTGAGATCTATCCGTGGGTCTTCTGGAAGCACAAGCGCTATACCGGCAAGGAAGCCGCGAAGATCCTCACCGACCGGCAGATGCAGGGGCTCGAGATGCTGACCGAGCGCGGCATTCTGTGCAAGGTGAACTCCGTCATGATCCCCGGCATCAACGACCAGCACCTCGTCGAGGTGAATCGTGCGGTGAAGTCGCGCGGCGCGTTCCTGCACAACATCATGCCGCTGATCTCGGCACCGGAGCACGGCACCGTCTTCGGCCTCAACGGCCAGCGCGGACCGACCGCGCAGGAGCTGAAAGCGCTGCAAGACAGCTGCGAGGGCGAGATGAACATGATGCGGCATTGCCGGCAGTGCCGCGCCGATGCCGTCGGTCTCTTGGGCGAGGATCGCAGCGCCGAATTCACCACCGACAAGATGATGGCTATGGAGGTCGATTATGACCTCGAGACGCGCCAGGCCTATCAGCAGCAGGTCGAGCGCGAGCGCCAGGCCAAGACCGCCGCGAAGAGCGCAGAGCTCGCGAGCCTCGCCGGAACGATGAGTGACCTCAAGATCCTCGTCGCCGCGGCTACCAAAGGCGGCGGCCGCATCAACGAGCATTTCGGCCATGCCAAGGAGTTCCAGATCTACGAGCTGAGCACGGCCGGCGCCAAATTCGTTGGCCACCGGCGCGTCGACCTCTATTGCCAAGGCGGCTATGGCGAGGAGGACAGCCTCAAGACCATCATCCGGGCGATCAACGACTGCACGGCGGTCTTTGTCGCCAAGATCGGCGGCTGTCCGCGCGACAGCCTGCTCGGCGCCGGCATCGAGCCGGTCGACGCCTATGCGCAAGAGTTCATCGAGCAATCGGCCATCGCCTACTTCAAGGACTATCTGGCGAAGGTCGAGAGCGGCGCGATCACGCCTGCCGCGCGCGGCGATGCCGATATCCGTCAAGGCGCCTTTGTCGCCGGCTAGGCGCCTTGTGCACCAGTTATCGCCCAGTGAGGAGTGGAGATGGCTTACAAGATCATAGCGTCGCAATGCACGTCGTGCTTGGCTTGCGAGCCCGAATGCCCGAACGTGGCGATTTCCGAAAAGAACGGCACCTTCGTCATCAATCCGAAGAAATGCACGGAATGCATCGGCTATTTCGACTCGCCGCAATGCGTCGCCGTGTGCCCGGTCGACAATACCTGCGTCGTCGACACCAGCGTGCCGCGCTACCAGGCGTCGGTGTGAGCAGGGCCCCATGACGACGTTCACTCTGACGCCGGCGGCCGAGCGCTTCATCCGGCGCGTCATGCGCTTTGATGGCGGCCCGGGCAGCGGCTTCCGCCTGGCGGTGAGTGCGGGCGGCTGCTCGGGGCTTGCCGCCGAGTTCGATGTCGAGGCCGCACCGCGGCTGGGCGATGCCGTCGTCGAACAGAACGGCGTCTTCTTCCTGCCCGCGGAAAGCCGCTTGCTGCTCGACGGTGTCACCATCGATTTCAGCGATGCGCCGACCGAGACCGGCTTCATCTTCCACGACCCCAAAGGGCCCGCCTGTGGTTGCGGCGGCGGACGCACGGCGCAAGACGCCGCTCAAAGCCGGTGAGGCAGGCGGTGAGGGTGCCAGGCGAGAATGAACCGCGAGCCGATGAGGCGCTTCTCGCGGCGATGCTGTTGGGCGAGGGCTTGCCTCCCGTCGCCGAGCGACACTTGGCCGCCGCGGCGCTCGCTTACCGGCACGACGCCGTCGCGGAGCAGCATTTGCGCAAAGCGCAGGCCCACGCCCCCGGCCACGCCGCCGTGCTCATCGGCCTTTATCGCTTCTATTTCTACAAGGGCCGGTTGCGCGAAGCGCTCGAGGTCGCCTGCGCCTGCTTGGCGAAAGCGGCGCGCGACAATCGCCTTGGGGCGGATTGGCGGCAGGTGCGCCCCGGGGATGCGG
>JASHRZ010000570.1 GCA_030037055.1 Alphaproteobacteria bacterium | reverse complement strand
TGACGATACCGAAGTACATCGTCAATGCTGCCGGAGACCAGTACTTCCTGCCGGATTCGTCGCAATTCTATTTCGACGGGCTTCCAGGGGAGAAGTACCTGCGTTACCTCCCGAACACCGACCACTCACTCAAGGAGCAGCGGACGGACGCCGAGACGGCGGCGCTTGTCTTCTACCAGTCGATTATTGACGGCACGCCGCGTCCGGAGTTCACGTGGCGCTTCACGGGCGACGGCGCGATCCGCGTGGAGACAAAGACACCCCCGACCGAAGTCCGGCTGTGGCAGGCGGCGAACCCCACGGCGCGTGACTTCCGCCTGCAGATTATCGGCGCCGCGTATACAAGCTCGGTGCTGAAGGACGAAGCCGACGGCGTCTATGTCGGACGCGTGCCGGCGCCGGCGCAAGGCTGGGTCGCCTACTTCGTGGAGCTCGTCTTTCCAAGCGCGAGCGGCAATCCTTTCAAGTTTACCACCGGCGTTCGTGTCACGCCTGATCATCTACCCTTCGGCCCACCACCCCAAGGAGCGCCCCCTGGCGCGGACGCGACGTCGAGCGCCACGAGCTCGGAGCGGAGCAGGCCGGTAGCGAAGCCCAAGAGCAGGATGGCGCGGTCGCGAGTGCCCTGCAGGACCGCCAGCCTGCGCCGCGGTCTGCCGTCATGGTCTCGCGCCGCCCTAGTAGCGCGACGATCTGGAAGTGAGCGCGACGATCTGGATGCATGAGGACGACCGCGCACGAGGATAATTGTCCACCTATGGTCCCGTGGCTAGGATAGTCCGCGCCCGCTCTAACCCACTCGCCAGTGCGGCCTCGACTGTGCCCATGTCACGGCCGCGATAGAGCGCTTCGCCGGAGAAGTACACGCAACCGCCGTCTGGTGTTCCGAGTACGGACTGCGCCTCGCGTGTCTTGGGCGTGGCGTACGAATAGGCTCCGCGCGCGAACGGGTCGTTCCCCCAGTTGATGGCCCGTGCCGCGACGAGACCGGTCTTCAGCTCGTCGAGAGTCATGCCGAAGGTTTCGGCGAGCGAGGCGAGCCCTATCCCGACGAGTTCTTCCTCGGCGAAGTGCGCGACGGTGTCCGTCTTGGGTCCCGCAAACCATCCCGTAAGCACGGGATCCATGGCGGGATGCTGGGTCCACCAAGTTGGGACCGTCGCGCTGGAGAGCAGGAATGATAGGTCGACGAGATCCCTGCCGCCCGCCTCTGCCCACCATTTCGTCGCGAACCGCAGCAGAATTTTCACGACATTGCCGAACCCGATCTGGGCGCAGGCTGCCGCTTTCTCACGTGCGGCTGGAGGAAGCGCGATCTCCGCCAAGACGGGAAGCGGGACGGTAAGGATCACAGCATCGCCCTCGTGCATGCCGCCGCCGTCACAATAGGCGATGGCCCGTCCACCGCTCTCCTCAATCGCGTTCACGACCGCACTGAGATGGATCAAGGCCCCAAGTCGGCGGCATTCCGCCGCAAGGAAGTCAATGAGAGCGCCATACCCCCCAACGATCCGCCCCTGCGTACCAGGTCCGCGGTCCATCCATTCGTCTCGAAGGGCGAACGTGCTGGCTCGGGCCGGGTCGGCCGCGTCATAGCCCTCGACCATCCTCGTGATGGCGCGCCGCAGCTCGCCGTATTGGTGGCCGGCAAAATGCCTCTCGAGGAATTCGGCGATCGGCAGATCGGCTTCCAATTCCGCCAATGCCTGGTAAAGCTGGCCCGCGTGAGAAGGCGGAGAATCGCTTTGTGAGAGCGCTCCGTCCTTGACGCTCCATCGCCTGCCGTGGAGGGGCGACAAAGAAAGTCCGGCCTCGCGCAGGAGGGTGCGTGTCACGGGGGCCTCGCCGTGGACGAACTCGGCACCGCCCTCGGCCGGGTAGCCAAATTCCGCGGCCGGGAGCGGATAGATGCGCCCGCCGCATCGGTCTCGCGCTTCCAGGATGGTTACCCTCTTGCCTGCGCGCCCCAACTCGCGGGCAGCCATCAAGCCCGCGGCGCCTGCGCCGATGATCACGATATGGCCTGAATGCGAGGCAGTCATCGATCATAGTATTCGCACTTTGCTCGGCCTTTGCCAAAGCCGGGGTTGGGCGGCCGGGTGACAGCTGCTGGCCTATGTCTCAGTTTCGATTGTAGAAAACCGACCAGGAGGGGCCGGCCAGGCGGCGGGGGTGCTCTGTGCTGGGCGAGCGGACCTGTCCCGCTGAGGCGCTGGCTTGAGGCCGCGGGGAGACGGGCCGACCCTCCGGCCAGTGCGCGGCGCCAGGGCGCTCTCGCGGCGGCTCAGCGACGAAGTGGTCTGCTAGCTGGTGAAGCGTTACGGCGCCGCGGCCGGCCTCGAGCCGGCGAAGCTCGGCGCCCATAGCCTGCGCGTCGGCTACGCGACGCAGGGCTTCGCCAACGGCGCGTTTCCGGTCAAGGTCAAGGAGCAGCTGCGCCACCGCGGTTCGACACCACCCTCGGCTAATATCGGGCTCGGCCCGTCAGGGGCCGCGAGGCGACTTCCCCTCTTTTTTGGTGTACGGACCGTATGGGTGCCATCCCAGCGGGATAGGTCCCAGTGAAAAACGCCCCAGTAGGCGCGAGGTCGAGAGATGACCTCGCTCGCCCGCAGCTTCGGTTTGCCGCGATCGCCGGCGACGACGTGCTTGACCGCGTGCGCCACGTCGTCGACGAGCGCGAAAATCGGGCGACTCCTTCCGGAAGCGCTGCCTCGCGGCTCGGCTCTTTTGCGGATAAGCGAGATAGTCGACGGAGTGGAACGTCGCCACCCACGCGATGAAGGCATGGAGCACCGAGGTAGGGTTTTGCTCGAAATCCTTG
>JASHRZ010000569.1 GCA_030037055.1 Alphaproteobacteria bacterium | reverse complement strand
CCCTTGCCCACAGTCATCTTGCGAATGAGGTCGGCCATCTGGAACTCGGCGATCCTGGCGATGCCGGCGGCGCAATCCAACAGCGACAGGCCCAGGCGGTCGGCGATGTGCCTCACCGCCTGCTCCGCCTTCTCTTTGTCGAGGGGGATGCTGCCGCCGGCGAAATTGTCGGGGTTGATGTAGCCGAGCACGACATCGGCATCGGTGACGGTGGCGACCGTCCCACCCTTGCCGTAGCAGGCCGGTCCCGGCACCGCGCCGGCGCTTTCGGGGCCGACGCGCATCGTCTTCGTGGTCTCGTCGATGCGCACCAGGCTGCCGCCGCCGCTGCCGATCGCCTGGATGTCGACCTTGGGGATGAAATACTCGTACTGGTTGACGTTGCTCACGAAGGAATAGGCGGGCTTCTCCTCATAGATAAGGCCGACATCGAAGGAGGTGCCGCCCATATCGGTGGTGATGATGTTGGAATGGCCCATGAGACGGCCGAGATAGAGCGAGCCGGTGACGCCCGAGACGGGGCCGGAATCGAGCGTCAGCAGCGGCGCCTCCATCGCCTTGTCGACGGAGATGGTGCCGCCGCCGCATTGCGTGATCTGCAGCGCCTGGCGGTAGCCGAGCGCGCTCAGCCGGCGGTCGAGCTCCTTCAGATAGCCCGCGGTGAGCGGGCCGATATAGGCGTTGATGGCGGTGGCGGTGGTGCGCTCGTATTCGCCCCATTTCGGCACGAGATCGGCCGAGCAGGTGACAAACAGCTCGGGCGCCAGCCGCGTTGCCATGTCGCGCAACCGGTGCTCGTGCGCGGGATAAAGGAAGGACCAGAGAAAGCAGATGGTGATCGCCTCGACGCCCTTCTCCAGGAGCCGCCGGATAGCCGCCTCGGCCTCCGCCTCGTTGAGCGGCACCACCACCTTGCCGAAGCAGTCGACGCGCTCGGAGACGCCTTCGATCAGCCGCTTGGGCACGATCGGATCGGGCTTCCGGCTTTCCGGGAAATGCACCACCTGGCGCACGTCGCGCCCGCCGATGCCGCGCGATCCCCGCATGATGTGGATGACGTCGTTATGACCCTTGGTGGTGATGAGGCCGATGCGCGCGCCGCGCTTCTGCACCACGGCGTTGGTGCCGACGGTGGTGCCGTGCGACAGCAGCGCCATCTGCTGGTAGAGCCGCGCCGGCTCGACCCCGAGCTTCTCCGCCGCGCCCAGGATCGCGTCGATCATGCCTTGCGCGAAATTACCGGGGGTGGACGGCGCCTTGGCGGTGGTGACGGCGCCGGCCTCGTCGATGACGACGCAATCGGTGAAAGTCCCGCCGATATCGACGCCGACGAGATACGAACCCATCCTCCCTCCGCCGCCTTTCTGTTCTGCCAACTCTAGGGCGCGCGCGCGCCGGGCGTAAAGGCGCCGCCGCGCCGGCCGCGGAATTGGGGGAATGCCCTAGACCTTGAAGCCGCGCCGCATATCGTCTATCGATGGTTGTGAGTGGCGCGGTTTCGCCGGCGGCCGTAGAAGAATCGCGCGGCAGGCTGTTCCCATGGCCGCCATTCCCGCGTAGGCTAGCAGCCCTGTCGGGACTGCGCGCGCTCGCCGCGCCAAGAGAGTCGGTTCGTCGCCTCGAGCGAGGCAAACAGGAGTGTCGGGCATGTCGACGATGTACCGCTATGCGCTGCCGGTGGAGCTGACGGAGTGGAAGTTCGAGAGCACCGTCGAGACCCGCTTCACCTGGGAATATGACGAGGGACGCGAGGCGCTGCTGCAGCTCTACGACAAGGGCAAGAAGCAGCAATGGGATGCCGCCCTGCGCATCGACTGGTCACAGGATCTCGACCCCGAGAATCCGATGCAGCTCGACGACCGCGTCATCCCGATCTACGGCTCCGACATCTGGCGCCGGCTGACCGAAAAGGAGAAGTGCGACGTCCGCCATCACCAGCAGGCCTCGTCGATCTCGCAGTTCATGCATGGCGAGCAGGGCGCGCTCATCGCCACCGCCAAGATCGTGCAATCCGTGCCCGATCTCGACAGCAAATTCTACGCCGCGACCCAAGTGATGGACGAGGCGCGGCATGTCGAGGCCTATTCGCGGCTGCTGCACGAGAAATTCAAGCTCGCCTATCCCATCACCCCCGGGCTCAAATCGCTGCTGGAGAACGGCCTCAGCGACAGCCGCTGGGACATGACCTATCTCACCATGCAGATCCTGATCGAGGGGCTGGCGCTCGCGGCCTTCCAGCGCATCCGCGACTTCGCCGGCAATCCGCTCGCCGCCGCGGTCAACGCCTATGTCATGCAGGACGAGGCGCGCCACGTCGCCTTCGGCCGGCTGGCGTTGCGCGACTACTACCCGCAGCTCAGCGACGCCGAGCGCGACGAACGCGAGCAGTTCGTCGTCGAGGCCTGCTACCACATGCGCGACCGCTTCAACCAGTGGGAGGTATGGGAGCGGCTCGGCCTGCCGGCCAAGGAATGCGCGGAGATCGTCATGACCTCGGACAGCATGGCGCAGTTCCGCACACGCCTCTTCAGCCGCATCGTGCCGACGGTGAGGGATATCGGCCTCTGGGGCCCGCGCGTGCGCAAGGCCTATGAGGATATGGGCGTGATGATCTTCGCCGACACCGACGCCAAGGCCATGCTCGACAACGACAACCGCGTGGCCGAGGAGTTCGACGCCAGGCGGCGCGTCGCCGAGCTCGCCAAGACCGCGGCGGAATAACCGGCTCGGACGAACCTTCGGGCGCGATACATCCCCGGGCAATCCTCCCGGGGGCGGCGGCATTTTGAAGCGATGACGGAGGCGTGCCATGAAAGCGGCCGTGCTGCACCGGGCCAATGAGCCCTTGACCATCGAAGAGGTGAGTCTGGCAAAGCCCGGCCCGCGCGAGGTCCTGATCCGCACCGCGGTGTCCGGCATCTGCCACAGCGACCTGCATTTCGCCGACGGCGCCTATCCGCATCCCATGCCCTGCGTGCTGGGCCACGAATCCGCGGGCATCGTCGAGGCGGTGGGCGAGGACGTGACCTATGTCAAGCCCGGCGACCACGTCGTCACCTGCCTCTCCGTCTTCTGCGGCTATTGCGAGCAGTGTCTCACCGGCCATCCCGCGCTCTGCCAGAACGCGGAGATCAAGCTGCCGCCCGGCGTCTCGCAGCGCCTCTCCTGGAAGGGCGGGCTGATGCACCAGTTCCTCAACCTTTCCTCCTACGCCGAGCAGATGCTGGTGCATGAACATGCGCTGGCGAAGATCCGGCCGGACATGCCGCTCGACCGTGCCGCGCTGATTGGCTGCGGCGTGCTCACCGGCGTCGGCGCCGTCTTCCACACCGCGAAGGTCGAGCCGGGAACGAGCGTCGCGGTGATCGGCTGCGGCGGGGTGGGGCTCGCCTGCGTCAACGGCGCGGCGCTGGCGGGCGCCGGGCGCATCATCGCCGTCGACACGCTGCCGGAAAAGCTCGAACTCGCCAAGAAGCTCGGCGCCACCGACGTCGTCGATCCCAAGGCGGGCGACCCCGCCAAGCAGGTCATGGCGCTCACCAGCGGCGGCGTGCGCTATTCCTTCGAATGCCTGGGAGCGAAAGCGACGGCCGAGCAGGCCTTCCGCATGCTAGCGCCGGGCGGGACGGCGACGATCGTGGGCATGATTCCGGTCGGGACCAAGATCGAGCTGCACGGCCCCGATTTTCTCCGCGAACGCAAAATCCAGGGCTCCCTCATGGGCTCCAACCGCTTCCGCGTCGATATCCCACGGCTCGTCGATTTCTATCTCCGGGGCAAGCTCCGGCTCGACCACCTCATCTCCGGGCAGCTCGAGCTCGAGCAGATCAACGAGGGCTTTGCCGCGCTGCGCGCCGGCACGGCGGTGCGCAACGTCATCGTGTTTGCGCCCTGAGGATCGCCGCAGCGGCGCCGCGCTCTGGCGCAATGCCCTGCTCGTGCCGCGTCGCTTCATCCCCGCCTCCCCGCCGCGTTCGCTTGCGCCGGGGATTGTCGCGCGCGGTGGTTAAGAATCTCTCAGCGCTGTCCGAACCGCGTCGACTCAGAGAATCGCCGCAGGGGCCTGCGGAACGTCGCGCCAGAAGCGGTCGTCATGGCCGAAGAAGATGCGCGCGCCGCCTTCCTCGAGCCGCGCGAGCCGGTCCAGCGAGGCATGCATCTCGGCGCGGTCATGGACGAACCGGGGCAGGCGCCGCTCGCGCAAGGTCCGGCAGAAATAGCAGGCATCGCCCGCGAGCACGACGTCGCCCGAGGCAAGCCGCAGGCGCAGCGATTGATGACCGGGCGTGTGGCCGCGGGTCGGAAGGCAGAGGACGCTGCCATCGCCGAAGAGGTCGTGCTCGCCTTCCACCAGCTTCAACTTGTGGCCGAGATCGAAGTCGCGCCGGTCGAAGCCGCATGACGCGGCCAGCTCGGCATCCATGCCGGCCGCCCATTCGCGCCGCTGCACCACCAGCGTGGCGTTCGGAATGAGCGCGTTGCCGCCGACATGGTCGAAATGGAGATGCGAGTTGACGATGAAGTTGATCCTCGCGGGATCGCGGCCGATCGCCTCGAGCCGCGCGCTCACCTCCTCGCCTGGGCTGTAGTCGAAGCGGAACATCTTTACGACGTGCCGGCCGACGCGCGCGAGGGGATCGCGCTGGCAATCCGGATGCATGCCGGTGTCGAACAGCGCGGTGCCTTTGGGATGCTCGATGAGATAGGCCGGGATCGGCAGAAGCGCCTCGCCCTCGCCGCCTTCCATGAGACGGGCGAGCTGCCCCGTCAGATGGCCGCAGGTCATGGCGTAAAGCTTCACCGTCACGCGCCCTTCCGCTCGCCGGTCAGCCCACACCCCAGCGCCGCGCCCAGCCGAGGCCCTGGCGCGTGCCGGCGGCGGGGCGGTACTCGCAGCCGACCCAACCGTCATAGCCGAGGCTGTCGAGGAGATCGAGGAGATAGGCGAAATTGACCTCGCCGCGATCGGGCTCGTGACGCTCGGGCACGCCGGCGATCTGGACATGGGCGATCCGTGCCAGCAGCTCGCGGATATGGCGCGCGAGATCGCCAGCAACGATCTGGCAGTGATAGAGGTCGAGTTGGAGGCGGACATTGGCGCGCCCGACACGATCGAGGATCGCCATCGCCTGTTGCGGCGTGTTGAGGAAATATCCGGGAATGTCGCGCGGATTGATCGGCTCGAGCAGCAGCTCGATGCCGTGTGGCGCGGCGAGCGCGGCGGCGCGGCGCAGATTGCCGACAAGCACGCGCTCGCCTTCGGCCTTGTCGCGTCCCTCAGGCCAGACGCCCGAGAGCACATGGATGCGCCGGCCGCCGGTGGCGAGCGCATAGGCGAGCGCCTCCTCCACCCCCGCCGCGAACTCTTGCTCGCGGCCGGGCAGCGCTCCCAGCCCGCGCTCGCCCGCCTCGCGATTGCCCGGCGGCAGGTTAAAGAGCGCCAGGGTTAGGCGGTGCCGCTCCAGCCGTTCAGCGATCGACTCGGCCGACGCCTCATAAGGAAACAGGCATTCGACGCCGTGAAACCCAGCTTCGGCCGCCGCCCGAAAGCGATCGAGGAACGGCAGCTCCTGAAAGAGGAAATGCAGATTGGCGGCGAGCTTCGGCATCGGCGTCCCCAGGGCTGCGCGGCCCGGTATTTGAGCCCGCCGCCGCGCCCGGGTCTAGCCCCGGCTAGGGAAGGAAGGCGCTCGCCTCGTAATAAAGGCTGTAGGCCCCGATGGCGGCGAGGACGAGGAGCACGCTAAGGCCGAGGACGCGCAGGAAGCTGCGCTCCTTCCTGGCGCCGCCGGTGATTGCCGAGGAGACGATAAGGCGGTCCGAAGCGCTGAGCGAGATCGACGGCCGCTCTCCCCCGCGCCGATACTCCGCGGGAAAGCGCACGGTCTCGGGCTCGGTGCCGGTGGCGCCGGTCGCCGGCCTGGCGGCGACACGCGGGGCGGACGGCCGAAGCGGCATGGCGTCCCGCGCCGGAGCGCCAGCGGGGGCCAGGCTGGGCTCGGCGCGGGAGGAGCGGGGACGCGGAGGAAAGGCCATAGGCTAAAACGCATCCTGGCGAAAGGGTGCAGGACCTTGTCATCTCCTTGTGGCGAGATTTGGGCAGAGATTGCCCCATCCCCGCCGCAATCCTTGACGGCGCTACTGTTCGGCGATGCGGGGGGTCACGTCGCCCGCTTCAGCCCGAAATCGTACTTGGCCTCGAGGGTCTTGCCGCCAGGCTTGCGCTTGAAATCAACCACCAGCGAGCTCTTGACGCCGAAGACGACGTCGCTGCCGAGATAGGGGTCGCCTTCGACGAAGAGATGGGTGGTGAGGCGCTCATAGCCGGGCGCGGTGACGATGAAGTGCAGATGCGCCGGGCGCATGGGATGGCGGCCCATGGCGTTGAGGATGACGCCCACGGGACCATCGGTCGGCACGGGATAGCTGGTCGGCTTGATGGTGCGGAAGAAATATTCCCCCTTGTCGTCGGTGCGGAAACGGCCGCGCAGGTTGAAGCGGTCCTGATTCGGGTCCTGCGTGCTGTAGAAGCCGTTGGGCGCCGTCTGCCAGACATCGAGCACCGCGCCTTCGATCGGCTTGCCATCGCCGGTCAGCACCCGGCCCGAGACCTCCGTCGGCTCCCCCGGCCCGCCATGCGAGATGTCAAAGCCCGCCGGCAGGTCGGGCGCGCCCTCGATATAGAACGGGCCGAGCACGGTCGATTCGGTGGCGCCGTCGCCGCCGCGGTGGTTGATCGCGTCGACCAGCATGGAGACGCCGAGCACGTCGGAGAGCAGGATGAACTCCTGCCGGTCGGCGTCGCATTTCTGCCCGGTGGCGGTAAGGAAGTTGATCGCCGCGGCCCATTCCGCCTCGCTCAGCTCGACATCGCGGATGAAGGCGTGCAGATGGCGGATGAGGCTCTCCATCACCGCCTTGAAGCGCCGGTTCTCGGTGCGCGCGAGCCGCGCCAGCACCGCATCGGTAAGATTTGCTTCGGTGAGATTGCGCATATGTCCTCTCTCAGGCGGGGCGCCGTCCGTGCCAGGCATCCTCGAGCAACCGGCGAATGCCAGCATATTCGACCGGGCGAGGATTGTAGTAGGGATTCTCGGTGGCGAGCTGCGCTGCGCGCTCGATGCCGTCTTGCGGCATGCCGATGTCCCGGAGCGACATCGGCGCGCCGAGCTTATTCGCGAGATCGTAAAGCCCCTGCGCCGCATCGGACGCGCCGAGCGCGTCGGCGATGACGCGCATTGCCGCCGGCGCGGCGGAGCGATTGTAGGCGGCGGCGTGCGGCAGAATCACCGCGTGCACCTCGGCATGCGGCAGGTGGAAGCTGCCGCCCAGCGTGTGGCAGAGCTTGTGGTGAAGGCCCATCGCCACCATGCCGAGCGCGCAGCCGGCGAGCCAGGCGCCGTAGAGCGCCTCGCCGCTTCCTTCGAGATCGAGCGGCTGCGCTACCACCGTCGGCAAGGCGCGGGCGAGCGCGCGGATGCCTTCCGCGGCCATGAGCGAGGTGATGGGGTTGGCGTCCTGGGCATAGAGCGCCTCGACGCAATGGGCGAGGGCGTTCATCCCTGAAGGCCCGGCGATCTTCGCCGGCAGTCCGGCGGTCAGCGCGGGATCGTAGAGCACGGCCCGCGGCAGCACCTTGCGGTCGCGTCCGGTGCGCTTCACCCCGCCATCGGTGAGGCCCCAGATCGGCGTCATCTCCGAGCCGGAATAGGTGGTCGGCACGGCGATGATCGGCAGCCCTGTATCGAGCGCGATCGCCTTGGCGAGGCCGATCGTGGAGCCGCCGCCGATCGCCACGGCGCAATCCGCGGCCAGCCGCCGCGCCGTCTCGCGCGCGGCGCGCGCCGTCTCCACCGGCACATGCATCACCGCCTCGGCATGGATGCCTGCGGTGGCAACGCCAAGGCGTCTCGCCGCCTCGTCGGCAAGCCGGCGCTGGCCCGGCGTCGACAGCACGATCGCGCGCTTCAGCCCGAGGCGCTCCACCTCCTCGGCCAGGCGATCGAAGCTGCCGGCGCCGAAGACGACGCGCGAGGGGAATTGCTCATAGGTGAAATTCAGCATCTTCCGCTCTCGCCGCTGAGCGCCATGACCAACCTCTCCTTAGCTCCTCGCGTTCAGGCAGGGATGAGCACAGGGCTAAGCTTGGATCACCAGCTTCTTCTGGGTGTAGGCCTCGAGGCCTTCGATGCCGCCCTCATGCCCGTAGCCGCTTTCCTTCATGCCGCCGAACGGCGTTTCGGGCGTCGAGATGGCGAGGCTGTTGACCCCGACCATGCCGGCCTCAAGCGCATCGGAAATCAGGTTGGCGGTCCGGGTCGAGGTGGTGAAGGTGTAGGCGGCCAGGCCGAAGGGCAGCGCATTGGCGCGCGCCACCACCTCGTCGAAGCTCTTGAACGGCGTGATCGGCGCCAGCGGGCCGAACGGCTCCTCGGTCATGAGCCGGCAATCATCCGGCAGGTCGGTGACCACCGTGGGCGCGAAGAAGAACCCCTGATTGCCGGGGCGCGCGCCGCCGGTCCTGATTTCGGCGCCGCGTTTGCGCGCATCGGCGACGAAGCCTGCCATGGCGTCGAGCCGGCGCGGGTTGGCGAGCGGTCCCATGGTGGTGCCTTCGGCGAGTCCGTCGCCGAGCTTGATGTTCTCGGCATAGGCGAGGAAGCGCTTGACGAAGCGGTCGTAATTGTTCTCCTGCACGTAAAAGCGCGTCGGCGAGATGCAGACCTGACCGGCGTTGCGGAACTTGCCGGCGGCTGCGATCTCGGCCGATTTCTCGGGATCCGCGTCGCCGAAGACGATCACCGGCGAATGGCCGCCGAGCTCCATGGTGGTGCGCTTCATGCCCTCGGCGGCGAGCTTGGTGAGGTGCTTGCCCACCGGCACCGAGCCGGTGAAGGACACTTTGCGGATGAGCGGCGAGGCGATCACGTGCTCGGAGATGCGCGCGGGCACGCCAAAGACTAAATTGAGCACCCCTTTGGGCAAGCCCGCATCGTGGAAGGCGCGCACCAGCTCGACGCAGGTGCCGGGTGTCTCCTCTGACGCCTTGATGATGAGCGAGCAGCCGGACCCCAGCGCGCCGCCGATCTTCCGCGCCGGCGTTACGCCGGGGAAGTTCCACGGCGTGAAGGCGGCGCAGGGACCGACCGGCTCCTGCACCGTCATCTGCCGCACGCCTTGGGCGCGGCCGGGAATGATGCGGCCATAGGCGCGCTTTCCCTCCTCGGCATACCACTCGATGATGTCGGCGGAGACCGCGACCTCAACCCTGGCCTCGGCGATGATCTTGCCTTGCTCCAGCGTAAGGATGCGCGCGATCGGCTCCAGCCGCTCGCGGATGAGGTCGGCGGCCTTGCGCATGATGCGCGCGCGCTCGTAAGGCGCGGTGGCGCGCCACAGCCTGTAGCCCCGCTGCGCCGCCTCCAGCGCGCGGTCGAGATCAGCCGTGCTGGCATGGGTAAGCGTCGCCAGCGGCTTTTCGGTCGCGGGGTTGATCACTTGCTCGCTCTCGCGCCCGCCGCCCGCGATCCACTCGCCGTCGATATAGAGTGCCAGGTTTGCGTACATGCCGTACCTCCGCCTTTTGATGCCGTCCGGTTCTCAGAACGCGGCGGCGCGCGTCGGTCCGGGCCGTCTCGCCGCCGCCTCGAGGATCATCTCCGCGCCCTTCTCGGCGATCATGATGATCGCCGCGTTGGTGTTGCCGGACACCACGCTCGGCATCACCGAGCCGTCGACCACGCGCAGCCGCCCGACGCCGTGCACCCGGAGCTGCGCATCGACCACCGCCCGGGCGTCCTCACCCATGCGGCAGGTGCAGGTCGGATGATAGATCGTGCTCGCGCGCTCGCGAATATGCTGCAGCAGGTCCGCGTCGCTGACCGCGGCCGGGCCGGGCTCGTACTCGCTCTCGATATAGGGCCTGAGCGCCGGCGCCTGCATGATCCGCCGCAGCAGCCTGAGACCCGCTAGCATGGTACGCCGGTCCGCCTCCGCGGTGAGATAGTTGAGCTGGATCGCCGGCCGCGAAGCGGGATCGGCGCTCTTGATGCGGACGAAGCCGCGGCTTTCCGGGCGGAGCTGGCAGATCGAGGCGGTGAAGCCGGAAAAGGGATGAAGCTTGTCGCCCATCTTGGTGGTGCTGAAATTGATGAAATGCGCCTGCACGTCGGGGGTGGCAAGCCGCGGGTCGGTGCGGAAGAATCCGCCGGCATAGCCGGCGCTGATCGCCAGCGGCCCCTTGCGCCAGAGCGCATAGCGCAGGCCGATGCCGAGGCTGCGCATCGGGCTCGCCAGGTCGTCGTTGACGGTGATCGGCCGGGTGCAGCGATAGACCAGCCGCGATTGCAGGTGATCCTGCAGATTCTCGCCGACCCCCGGCAAATCGCGGACGACGGGAATGCCGTGCCCGGCGAGCAGCTGGCGCGGTCCGACGCCGGACAGCTGCAGCAGCGGCGGTGTAGCAATGGCGCCGGCGGCGAGGATCACCTCGCCCGCGGCATCGGCGCGCCAGGTCTCGCCCTGATGCGCGAACGCCACCCCCGCCGCCGCGCCGTCCTCGATCAGCACGCGGAGGCTCGGCGCCTCGGTCAG
>JASHRZ010000568.1 GCA_030037055.1 Alphaproteobacteria bacterium | reverse complement strand
CGCAGGCGATCGGAGTTCGCCGGCTCGCGCGGCTTGCCGGGCGTCACATAGGCGGCCTTGAATTCCCTCTGCGTCTTGAAAATGCCCGGCTGCAGCAGCGTCAGGAGATGGTAGAGCTCGAGCAGGCCGTTCTGCACGGGCGTCGCCGAGAGCAGCAGCAGGAAACGCTTCTGCAAGCGGTCGACCAGCCGATAGCTCGCGCTCGCGGGATCGCGGATATGGTGCGCCTCGTCGACCACGACCACGTCGTAGCCCATGGCGGCCAGCAGCTCCGCATGCTCCTTGCGTCGCGCGGCGGCGATCGAGGCGATGACGCGCGGCTGAGCCCAGAAGCCGGCGGGATCGTTGCGAAGCAGCGCATCGTGGCTGGTGGCGCAATCGATGCCGAACTTGGCCGCCATCTCGTCTCGCCACTGGCCGACCAGCGCCGCCGGCGTCAGGATGAGTATCCGCTCCGCCATCCCGCGCAGCATGTATTCCTTGAGTACCATGCCGGCTTCGATCGTCTTGCCAAGCCCGACCTCGTCCGCGAGCAGCACGCGGCCGCGGAATTGCTTCAGCACTTTGCGCACCGTCTCGATCTGATAGCCATGCGCCTCTACTCCGCGCAGGCCCGAGAGGCACAGCAGCTCGTCGAAGCCCTGCAACAGGCCGAACTGACCCAGTTCGGCGCGCAGGCGATACCATTCCGGGCCGCTGCCATCGCCCTCGGTCAGCAGCGCCTGCGGGTTGACCAGCTCGAACTGGACATCGAACCTGGTCTCGATCCGCGGCAATAGCGGCAGCGATGGCACCGGCGTTGGCGGCGGCGGCGATGGCCGCGCCGACGGGCGCGACGGCACGCGCTTGGGTGCGGGCCGCGGCCGCGCGGCGACTTTGCGCAGCCGCTTGTGCTCGCGCTCGATGCGCGTAAGCCACTCGCGCAGCCAGGCCGCCATATCAGGGCCGCCGACGAAGAAGGGCATCGCCGCCCAGTGCGTCGCCAAGCCGTGGCGCCGCAGCAGGCCCCCGGCCTGCGTCATCTTGCCTTGCTGCGCCAGCGCGATGGCGGTCAGGAGAGCGGTCGCCCCGACCGACTCGTAACGCTTGTGAAAGCGCTTCACATAGGTGAGGGCGCGGACCGGAAGTTCTGCCACGAGTGCCGCGAGCGCCGCCAGCAGCAGCAGCTCACCGGTCCCCGGACAGGCGTGCAATGCCTCCTCGGCGAGCGCGATGGCCGAGGGCGAGCGCTCTTTCAAAGCCACGCGCAATTGGCGCCAGTAGAAATCCCGCCTGTTCTCATCCGGCTGAGGCTCGGGCTCAGGCCTGGCAATCGACTCGGCGATCTCCAGCTCCGGCAGCTGAAGCTGCGTGGCCCCCTCCCGACCAGAGTGCATCGTCTCTTCCCCGCTCGGCCCCGAGAATTAGACCGCAAGCACAGCTCGCACGCAACATTTTGCGTGTTAGCCCAATTGTTCATTCAATATATTGCGTTAAGAAAGGGTGCGACGGATTTGGCACAACGGCCAAATTCGGCAGCGCGCTGTTCGGCAGTGCCGGGGCGGCAGAGAAAGCAAGCCCGATTGCCTCCGGCCAGGCACCGGTCGAGGATCAGCTCATCCGCCGACTCGCCGTCATTGCCGCGCGAAAGTCCGGGCCCAGCGGGACCGGGGATTGTCGCTCGCGCTGAACGCGCGCATATCAGGCATCACCCGAGCGCCCCGCCCTTTCGGACGGGGCCTTGTCATGTCCGGCCCCGCTCGGCCGCGGCGCTGCCCGCAGACGAGGAGCATCGAATGGACAGGACCGGGTGCCGCGCCGCTTGCCGGCATCTTTTTGCCATTGATCACGCGGTTCCGCAACGAGGGCTCGCGCGAGCGGCTCTGCGCCCAATATGCCGCGACCGCGCTCGACGGCTTCGTTCTCGCCGCCACCACCGGCGAGGGCCGTGGCGCTCGACGATGCCAAGACCGAGCGGCACGTCGCCATTGCCGCGCGCGCTCGGTCGCGACCGGCCGATCTATCTCGGCCTTTGCGGCAGCGACACGCGCGCGCTGCAGCGGCGGCTCGCCGCCACCGCCGACTGGCCGATCGACGGATATCTCATCGCCTGTCCCTCCTATAGGCGCCCTTCGCAGGAAGGGCTGCGCCGGCGTTTCACCGCGCTTGCCGCGGCGGCGGCAAAGCCGATCCTCCTCTACAACATCCCCTACCGCACCGGCGTCAACCTTGCCAACGAGACGCTGATGCGGCTCGCCGAGCTGCCCGCGATCATCGGCATCAAGGATTGCTCGGCCGCGCAGAGCTCCGACCTGCTGCGCCAGAGGCCGCCAGGCTTCGCCCTGCTTAGCGGCGAGGATGCGCTGTTCTATGGCGCGCTGGCGCAGGGTGCCGCGCCGCCGCGCATGTCGATCCTGCCGGATTTGTTGGCGTGCGCGCGGCGCTGCTGGCGGCCGACCTCGCCGCTACGCTCCGGCGCTGGAGCTCGCTCATCGACCTCGTCCGGCTGCTCTTCGCCAAGCCGAATCCGGCGCCGATCAAGCATTGGCTGTGACGCGCC
>JASHRZ010000063.1 GCA_030037055.1 Alphaproteobacteria bacterium | reverse complement strand
GCTGCCGCCGCTGATGATCATGTCCTTCGAGCGGTCGTGCAGCGTGAGGAAGCCGTCAGCATCGAGCGCACCGACATCGCCGGTATGGAGCCAGCCGCCGCGCAGCGTCTCGGCGGTCGCCTTGTCGTCCTGCCAATAGCCCGCCATCACCGTGTCGCCGCGCACCAGCACCTCGCCGGGCTCGCCGACCGGCAGGTCGCGATCCTCGCCATCGACCACGCGCAGCTCGACCCCGGTGAAAGGCAGCCCGACCGAGCCCAGCCGCTCGCGCCAGCGCGGATGCGTCCGGTCCATATGAAAGGCGCGCGACAGCGCCGTGATGGTCATCGGCGATTCGCCCTGCCCATAGAGCTGCACCAGCCGCGGCCCCACCACCTCGATCGCCTTCAGCAGGTCGGCGACATACATCGGCCCGCCGCCATAGACGATGGCCTTGAGGTTGCTATGATCGGCGCCGACAAAGCCAGGATCGGCGATGAGCCGCGTCAGCATGGTGGGCGCGGCGAAGAGGCTGGTGCCCGGCCAGCGCTGCAGCAGCGCCGCGATCTCCGCCGGATCGAAATGGCTGCTCTCCGGAATGAGGTGATTGGCGGCCTTCGCCACATGCGGCAGGCCGTAGAGCCCGGAGCCGTGCGATAGCGGCGCCGCATGGAGAATGGCGTCGACCGGCGCGATCGGATCGATGTCCGAGAAATAGCCGAGGGACATCGCCATCAGGTTGCGGTGGGTGAGCGTCGCGCCCTTGGGCCGGCCGGTGGTGCCGCTGGTGTAGAAGAGCCAGGCCGCGTCCTCGGGCCGGCGCTCGACCACTGCGGTAGCGTCGCCGCCGAGGAAGCTCAGCCAATCGCCATCGCCCGCGACCACGATGCGCGCGCGATCGGGCAGCTCGGTGGGAAGCAGCGCCAGGGTTTCGGCGAGGTCGGCGCTGGCGAAGCACAGCCGCGCTCCGGAATGAGCGAGAATGTAGCGGAACTCCTCGCGATGCAGCTTGGCGTTGATCGGCACGGCGACAAGTCCGGCATGCCAGATGGCGAACAGCGCTTCGAGATAGGTGGGCCCGTTGGTCATGGCGAGCGCGATGCGTTCGCCCGGCCGATAAAAGGGCTGGCGGACAAGCGCGCCGGCCAATGCCGCGACGCGCGCCGCCCATTGCGCGTAGGTGGCATGCACGGCGGGCCCGAGCGAGATCGCCGGGCGGTCGCCAAAGCTCCTGCCGTTGCGGCGGAGCCAGGCGGCAAGATTCATGGCCTTACACTCCTTCCTGGCAGGCAAGCATGCGCCGACCACGTTTCCTATGCAATGCCTGGCGGCATTTTTCGCTCTCGACGGGATGCATCGTTTTGGGGTTTGCTGGAGTTGCCGGGCGCGCGTGGCGACGCTGGCAGGCGTGCAGATGGTGGCGATGACGATCTGGTGGCGACGACGTCCGGGAGCCGGGGAGAATTACGGCATCGCGGCCGGTCAGCGCTTCTTCGCCGTCGGGCGCAGGGCGGCGGTGTGGGAAGTGGTCAATGTCGTGCGCTATCCCGGCGATCTCGGTCCGCATGTGCGGCTCTCCCGCGTGGGCTCGCGGCATGAGAGCAAGACCGTGTCGCTCGAGGTGCTGCGCGACCGGCGCTTCTATCATCCGGCTTCGTGATCGCCGTTCCTCAATCTCGGTGGTATCGTCGCACATGACCACGATGCGCTGGCGTCCGCGCGTGGCTTGAGCGAGGCCGTCGCCGTGGCGGGCCCGCCGGGCGGCGATTTCCGCGGCCGCCGGCTGCCGGCCTATCCCCACCGTGCCGCGTGCGGCGCGGCTTGAGCCCGCAGTTTGGCGCCCCCGCACTGCCGAAACCGTGGAAGGTGCGCCGCAGCATGCCGGGACGGTAGAAAAAATCGGCTTAGGCCGGACACTTAGATAGGTTCTTGACTTGACCCTGTGGCAGCAGCGAATTAAGCAGTTTATTATGACAGCTTCGCGACCTGGCTCGCCTCGGGCGGGCCGCCCGCCGCAACCGCCCCCCGCCGCCGGCCTCAAGCGGCCGGAATGGCGCTTTCCCGCCGCTTTGCGCCCTAGCCCTGCCGCGTTCCCCGAAACCACCCGGCTGGGATTGCGCGCTGGTCTCGTCGCGTAGCCGAAGAAAAGGGGTCGAAGGCGATGCTCTACGAGACATACCAAGCACATAGAGATGCCTTCGGACCCGTACGCTGGATGGCGCAAGCGATGCACGGGCTGCTCAACCACCACCCCTGGCCGGCGGTGGCGCATCATCCGGTGATCCGTAGTGCCGCCGCCGCCTGCGAGATGGTGGCGCGGGCGGGAATGTGGCATGAGCGCCCGGATTTCGGCATCCACAGCACCATCGTCGGTGGCCGCACCGTTGCGGTCGACGAGGTGGCGAGGCTGCACCACCCCTTCTGCACGCTGCTCCACTTCAAGAAGGGCATCGACGTCGAGCAGCCGCGCGTGCTGCTGGTGGCGCCGCTCTCCGGCCATTTCGCCACCTTGCTGCGCGGCACGGTCGAAACGCTACTGCCCGAGCACGACGTCTACATCACCGATTGGCACAACGCGCGCAACGTGCCGCTGCTCTATGGCCGGTTCGATCTCGACGACCATATCGATCTCACCATCTCGTTCCTGCGCGCGCTCGGGCCCGAGACGCATATCGTCGCCGTCTGCCAGCCCTCGGTGCCGGTGATGGCGGCGGTGGCGCTGATGGCGGCGGACAACGACGGCGCCCAGCCGCGCTCGATGACCTTGATGGGCGGGCCGATCGATACGCGGCGCAACCCCACCGTCGTCAACAAGCTCGCGACCTCAAGGCCGCTCTCCTGGTTCGAGCGCAACGTCATCGCCACCGTGCCCGGACGCTATGCCGGCCATTTCCGCCGCGTCTATCCCGGCTTCCTGCAGCTCGTCGGATTCATGACGATGAATCTCGACCGGCACGTCACCGCGCATATGGACCTGTTCAAGCATCTCGTGCGCGGCGACGGCGAAAGCGCCGAGGCGACGCGGAAGTTCTACGACGAATACATGTCGGTGATGGACCTGCCCGCCGATTTCTATCTCCAAACGGTCTCGCGCGTCTTCCAGCAGCACGCCTTGCCGATCGGTCGCTTCGTCTCGCGCGCGCGCAAGGTCGAGCCTCGCGCCATCACCCGCATCGGGCTGCTCTGCGTCGAAGGCGAGAACGACGACATCTGCGCCGTCGGCCAGACCAGCGCCGCGCTCGATCTCTGCAGCGCGCTGCCGACGGTGAAGAAGGCGCATCACATCCAGCCCAAGGTCGGCCATTACGGCGTCTTCAACGGCAGGCGCTGGAGCAACGAGATCTATCCCGTGCTGCGCGAATTCATCCGCGCCAACGCCTAGAGGCGAAGGCGCGCGGCGCCTTCCTTCGCGGCGGCGCCAGCGGTTGCGCAGCAGCCGCAAAGCCGCATGCGCGCCGGAAAGCCTCGATGTCCCGCCGTTGACGCCGGCCCCGCCTTTGGTCAAATAGCGCTTGCGCCAAGAGACAACGCGCGAGGAGAGGCCATGGCCAAGACCGGCAAGGTCATCATCACCTGTGCCGTCACGGGATCGATCCACACGCCCACCATGAGCCCCTATCTGCCGCTTACCCCCGACGAGGTCGCGGGGCAGGCGATCGAGGCGGCGGAGGCGGGGGCGGCGATCCTGCACTTGCACGCGCGCGACCCCAAGGACGGAAGGCCGACGCCCGACCCCAAGGTGTTCATGCAGTTCCTGCCGCGGATCAAGCAGGCCTCCGACGCGGTGATCAACATCACCACCGGCGGCGGTCACGGCATGACGCTCGAGGAGCGTCTGGCGGCCCCGCTCAAGGCCTCGCCGGAGATGTGCTCGCTCAATATGGGCTCGATGAATTTCGGGCTTTTCCCCATGCTGGCCAGGTACAAGGAATTCCGGCACGATTGGGAGCGCGTCCATCTCGAGAACTCGCGCGACTTCATCTTCCGCAACACCTTCAAGGATATCGAGTACATCCTCAGGCATCTCGGCGAGGCGCATGGCACGCGCTTCGAGTTCGAGTGCTACGACATCGGCCATCTCTATACGCTCGCGCATTTCCTCGACCGCAAGCTGGTCAAGCCGCCGCTCTTCGTGCAGAGCATCTTCGGCATCCTCGGCGGCATCGGCGCCGATCCCGAGAATGTGGCGCATGCCAAGCACATCGCCGACAGGCTGTTCGGCGAGCAGTACTACTGGTCGATCCTCGCCGCCGGCCGCCACCAGCTGCCGCTCGTCACCATGGGCGCGGTCATGGGCGGCAATATCCGGGTCGGCCTCGAGGATTCGCTGTTCGTCGGCAAAGGCCAGCTGGCCAAGTCGAATGCTGAGCAGGTGCGGCGCATCCGCTCGATCCTGGAGAATCTCTCGCTCGAGATCGCGTCGCCCAAAGAGGCGCGCGAGATGCTGTCGCTCAAGGGCGGCGATGCGGTGGCGTTCTGATGATCGACAAGCGCGTCCGAACGCTCGCCGAGGCGGTGGCCGGAGTGAAGCACGGCGCGACCGTGCTGTGCTCCGGCTTCGGCGCCGTGGGCGAGCCGGTGGAGCTGCTGAACGCGCTGCGCTGGTCCGGGGTCAAGGATCTTGTCTGCGTCGCCAACAACGCGGGCACCGGCGATGAAGGCCTTGCCGGACTGATCAAGGACGGCCGCGTGCGCAAGATCGTCTGCTCCTTCCCGCGCACCACCGATCCGCATTGCTTCGAGGCCGCCTACAAGGCCGGCAAGATCGAGCTCGAGATCGTGCCGCAAGGCACGCTCAGCGAGCGTATGCGCGCCGGTGCCGCCGGGCTGGGCGGCTTCTACGTCAAGACCGCCGCCGGCACCAAGCTCGGCGAGGGCAAGGAGACTCGCGAGATCGATGGCGAGCTTTACGTGCTGGAGAAGCCGATCCGCGGCGACATCGCGCTCTGCCGCGCCGACCGCGCCGACCGCTGGGGCAACCTCACCTATCGCAAATCGGCGCGCAACTTCAACCCGGTGATGGCGATGGCCGCGGCGCTCACCGCGGTGCAGGTGCGCGAGATCGTGCCGCTCGGCGCGCTCGATCCCGAATGCGTGGTGACGCCTGGCATCTTCGTCGACCGCATCGTCGTGGTGTGAGAGAGAGGAGGCGTCCATGAAGCCGCTTTCCCGACGTCAGATGGCCTGGCGCGCCGCGCAGGACATCGAGAACGGCGCTTACGTCAATCTCGGCATCGGCCTGCCGACGCTGTGCTCGGATTTCATTCCCGAGGGGCGCGAGATCGTCTTCCACAGCGAGAACGGCATTCTCGGCATGGGCCCCGCGCCCAAGCCAGGCGAGGAGGACAAGGACCTCATCAATGCCGGCAAGCAGCTCACGACCCTGGTGCCGGGCGGCGTCTTCTTCCACCACAACGACGCCTTCGTGATGATCCGCGGCGGCCATCTCGACCTCGCGCTGCTCGGCGCCTTCGAGGTGTCCGAGAGCGGCGATCTCGCCAATTGGACCACCGAGGATCCGAACTTCTCGCCGGGGGTCGGCGGCGCCATGGACCTCGCCGTCGGCGCCCGCGAGGTGCGCGTCATCGTCGAGCATGTCACCAAGGAAGGCCGGCCGCGCATCCGTAAGGCCTGCGCCTATCCGCTCACGGCGCCCCATTGCGTCAAGCGCATCTACACCAACCTCGCCGTTCTCGACGTGACCGGCGATGGCATCGTCGTGCGCGAGATGGTGGAGGGGTTCGACCTCGATGGGCTGCAGGCCCTGACCGAGCCGCGGCTGAGGCTGGCGAACGACTGGAAGAGGCTCGAGGCGCCGGAGGTGTGAGGGCGTCGGCCGCGCCGCCCGAGCGCGCGGCGCAGCGTCAGGCCGCCATCGCCGGGTTGACGCTGCGGCACCTGGCCTCGAACTCGGCCGAGATGAATTCGGGCCCTTTGTAATAACCCTTGATCCAGCTCGCCAGCATGCAGAGCTCCTCGAGCTTCAGCACCTCGTCCAGCGTGCCGTCGGGAAAGCGCATGGTGAAGCTCTCGGCGATGGTGCCGATCACCTCTTCGATCTCCTCGGCGCTGAGCCCGATATCGGTCTCGAGTGCCGCCGCGCGCGTCAGACGCGCCTCGTCGATCTGGCACTCGTCGCGGATGAGCTTGACGATCCAGCGGAACATATTCATCCAGTTCTTGACGTCGTCGATCGGGCGCGACATCCAGGGCTCGTCTTCTAAGGCTCTAATTTAATTAAATAATTTACGTTAGCGGCGGATCCCGGCCGGGGAGCGTCGTCCGTCGCCGGTGTATACCGGCGACAAAAAAATCAGACTGCGCCGATGACGGAGCTGGCCGGCAGGACCGCTTGCCAACGATGGTAGAGATGCCGGCCTTCCTTGCCGAGGCTCGCCCTCCGCGCGCGAGCCGCGCCGCAAGCAATGCCGGTCAATCCTGCGCCGCCTTCTGCATCGTCGCCGCAAGAATGCCGGCATCGATCAGCCGGTCGATCTCGGCCTCGCTGTAGCCGACTTCCTTCAGCACCTCGCGATTGGCCTCGCCGAAGCGCGGCGGCGCACGGCGCAGCCCCGGCGGCGTGCGCGATAGCTTGAGCGGCGCGCCGACGCCGCGATAGTCGCCGCGCTCATAGACCATGGCGCGATGGAGCGTGTGCGGATGGGTGAGCACGTCCGGCAGCTCCTGCACCACGCCGCAGGGCACGCCGAGGTCGAGGAGCCGCATGGTCAAGGCCTCGCCGTCGATCGCCGCCATCGCGCCTTCGATCTCGGCGCGCAGCGCCGCGCGGTTGGCGACGCGGTCCTTGTTGTCGCGGAAGCGCGCATCCTCGGCGAGTTCGGGTCGGCCGATCTCGGCGCAGAAGCGCGCAAATTGCCGGTTGTTGCCGATGGCGAGGAAGATCCGCTTGGTCCTGGTGTGGAACTGGTCGTAGGGCGAGACGTTGGGATGGGCGTTGCCCGTGCGCCGCGGCGGCTTTTGCGACAGGAACCAGTTCGCGGCGTAGGGGTGGAGCAGCGCCACCGCGCAATCATAGAGCGTCGCCTCGACGAACTGCCCCTTGCCCGAACGCTGGCGCTCGTGCAGCGCCATCATGATGGCGATCGCCGCGTTCAGCCCGGTGGCGAGATCGACCACCGGCACGCCGACGCGCAGCGGCTCGCCTTCCTCCTCGCCGTTGAGGCTCATCAGCCCGGACATGCCCTGGACCGCCGCGTCATAGCCGGGATAGCCGCCGAGCGGCCCGTCGGCGCCGAAGCCGGAGACGCGGCAATGGATGAGACGCGGGTATCGCTTGCTCAGCACCGCTTCATAGCCGAGGCCCCAGCGCTCGAGCGTGCCGGTCTTGAAATTCTCAACCAGCACATCGGCGCCTTCGAGCAGCCGGAACAGCACCTCGCGCCCTTCGGGCCTGGCGAGATCGAGCGCGATGCCGCGCTTGTTGCGGTTGACGCCGATGAAATATGAGGCGGCATCGCCCTGGAAGGGCGGGCCCCAGCTGCGCGTCTCGTCGCCCTGCGGCGGCTCGACCTTGATCACATCGGCGCCGTGATCGCCGAGGATCTGAGTGCAATAGGGCCCGCCCAGCACACGGCTCAGATCGATCACCTTGAGGCCGGCCAGCGCGCCGGGGGAGATGCTGTCGGTCATGGGTCCCTTGATCCTGCTTCGGAAAAGGCCGCCGGAGAAGGATTTAGCAAGAGGGGGGTGACGTGAGGCCCTGCAAGCCCCGCCTCGCCCGACCTCTCCGCCCCCGAGGGCCCCGAGGGGCAGAGAGCGGACTTGGTTGCTATCCCATCGGCACGGCTCCCGCCGGCATCGGTATCCCGAACACCTTCTCGGCGAATTTGGGATAGATCGCGGCAAGACGCGGCGCCACGCGGCTGCGCAGCAGCGCCAGCGTCTCGGGCGGCGGCGCCGGCGTCGCCGGCACGCCCGCGGGAAGGTCGAAGGCGAAGCCGGTCGAGTCCAGCACCTCTTCGACGCTGTGGCCGGGATGGACGCTTTCCAGACGGAAGCGGGCGCGGCTCTTGTCGAAGCTGAAATGGCAGAGCGGTGTCACCAGCGCCACCGGCCCGCCGCGGCGGAAGACGTTGGGCGGGCTGGTGCCGGGCGCGCTGATGAAGTCGACGCGCTCGACCAGGGTGCGGCGCGAATGCTCGAGGCGGAAGAGGATGATGCGCGGCACCATGAAATAGAGATAGGCCGAGCCATAGGCGCCGGCAAAGCGCGCCTTGGGATGAGTGTGATCGCCGATGACGTTGAGATTGATGTTGCCGCTGCCGTCAATCTGCGCGCCGGAGAAGAAGAACGCGTCGATGCGGCCCTGGCCGGCGCTGTCGAAGAGCTCGCGCCCGCCATCGGTCCAGAGGTTGTGCTCCGGGCTCTGCTGCAGCGAGACGTTGGGCGCCTCGGGCGAGAGCAACTGCGCCAGGAAGGCGGCGGCGGCCGGGATCGGCGAGTTGGCGCCGACGGCGACGTGCCTCGCCCCGGCAATGAGGCGCAGCACCACGTCGATCAGCACCTCCTCCGGCTTTATGTCGGCTTCGACCGCGCTCATCTCAGGCGGCGCGCCGGCGGTGGACGTGCCGGTCGAGATAGCGGGCGAAGCCCTCCTCGGTGGCGGCGAGCGCGATGTAGTCGAGGAGGTGCTGCGCGTCCTCGCCGTAGAGGCCGAGCATCTTGAGCGGCCAGGCGCCGCGCGGCGCCAGCGCCACCGCGTCGATGTAGAAGGCGGGGATGGTCGCCGCCGCTATCACCTCGTCCGCCAGCAGATCGCCGTCATGGAGCGCCTCGACGGTGACGACGGACTTCTCCGCGGCATGCGCGAGGGTGAACAGGTCGCGCTGGCGCCCGACCCAGACATTGCCGTTGCGGTCCGCGAGCCGCGCGTGGAAGAGGGCCACATCCGGCCGGATTGCCGGCAGCAGCACGATGGGATCGTTCTCGCCGAAGGGATTGTCGATCACCTTCCAGTCCGGGCGCTGCTTCAGAAGATCCGAGCCGATGATGCCGCGCAGCGCGCCGAAGGGATTACCCATCTCCGCCGCGCGCAGCGCCGAATGAATGGCGGGACAGGTGGCGTCCTTGAGCGCGATGGTGCCGGCCAGCACCGCCGCGGTGAAGCGCGGCGCCGCGCCAAGCTCGCCGAAGCCCACCGCCGAGGTCTCGAGGGTCGCGACGCAGCCGGCGCCGACCAGCAGCTCCGCCTGCAGCGAGGAGGCCGGCAAGGTCACGAGATGAAGCCCTCTCACCCCGCGCCGGATCAGCGCCCGCGTCGCCTCCATCGCCACGCCGGCGTAATCGGCGGGAACGGCGAGCTTGCTCCCGTCGGCGATCGCCGACAGCGCGGCGTCGAGCTCGCGGATCTTGGCCATGTGCTTCTCCCTGTCGTTTCGCGGCGAGGAAAGCACGCGGGGGAGGGGGAGGCAAGGGGCGGGTGGGCCGCAAATCGGCCCTGCGTCCTTCGAGACGCGGCGCTGCGCGCCGC
>JASHRZ010000062.1 GCA_030037055.1 Alphaproteobacteria bacterium | reverse complement strand
AGATCCAGCTCTCACTCGGCTTCCACGCGACTGCAGATCAATAAACGGAAACACCGTGCGTTAGGGGGAGCATCGGCCACCAGGGAAGGTCGGCGTGATGCAGTTGCCGAGCACGCCACCTCTAGGCCGTAAATTTTCGGACGGGCAGCGCGCGACTGCCCGGAGCCGCACGAGCAAATCCTTGTAGACGTGGCTACGCTGTTCGCTCATCACACAAGGGGAGGATTGGCGCCATGGATCGCAGCAAGCATCCGATCGTGCACTTCGTCGGCAGCATCCCGCTGCCCGACAGCGAGACGGTGTTCCGCACTTTGTCGGAGGCGGTTGGCCCACATGTTGTTCGCCTGCCTGATGGTGAGACCGGCATCCGCAAGACCTGGATCAGATTCCTGCAGCATGTTCTTGCCGAGAACCCGGCGATCGAAGTCGCCAAGGACGTGTCACCGTTCAAATTCATCCAGTGGGACGGCAAGTTGGTGCGCGAGATCCCGCGCCTGCGCCTCAAACCCGGCGCCAAGCCCGATCCGAGCAGCTTCAAGACCGGCTATGCCGAGATGGCGATCGCCTCCTGGGGCATCTTCGAACGCCTGCAGCAGGCGGGGGCGATCGGGCCCGGAATCAAGTTCCAGATCTCCATCCCGACGCCCATCGCACCCACCTACAATAACCTGGTGCCAGCCGACCGGCCGGGGCTTCTGCCGGCGCTAACCCAACATTTCATCGGTGAAATCGCGGCGATCGCCAAGGCGCTCCCCAACGACCGCATCGCTATCCAATGGGATGTCTGCCAGGAAGTGCTCGCCTGGGAGGGCTACTACGAAACGGGCCCAGTCGATTTCCGCCGCGAGACGATCGATGTGCTGAAGGCGATCGGCGATGCCGTACCGCCGGCGATCGAACTCGGCTACCACCTCTGCTATGGCAGCCCGGCCGACGAGCATCTCGTCCAGCCCAAGGATGCCGGCATCATGGTCGAGATGACCAACGCCATCGCCGCAGGGGTCAAGCGGTCGATCCAGTTCTTCCATCTCCCAGTGCCCAAGCCGCGCAGCGACGACACCTATTACGTGCCGCTCGAAAAGCTGAAGCTTGACCGCGACACTGAGCTTTATCTCGGCCTCATCCACTATGACGATCCGGCGGGCGACGCGGCGCGTCTCGCCGCAGCGCGCCGGCACGCAAGGGTCGACGGCGTCGCCACCGAATGCGGGATGGCGCGCGGCGATCCGGCCAGACTGCCTGCGCTCCTTGCCGCGCACCGCCGAACCGTGGAGATGGCCAGCGCCTGAGCCGGCGACTGGATCGGCGCTTGTGGCCAATTTCGCGGCCACCAAGAAGCTGATGATCATCGACACGTACCAAGCGCAACGGACAATGCAGTGCAAGTTGCGCTCCGCGGCATGGACCATGCCACGGCCTTGAGGATTGTGAGCCGGGCCACGGGAACGTGTGTGTTGGCAGCGCCATGCTGCGCGCCTACGCGCGGCGTCCCGAGCAGGTGGATCGCATGATCCTATCCTGCTTCGTCTGCAAGGTCGGCGAAGCATTGCTGCCGATCCTCGGGCGGCCGATCAGCCCCGCCACCGTGAGCCAAGCCATAGTCCGCGCCGCCGCGTTGCGACGGTCGACCGCTCAATACTTGATGTGCAGCGTCACGTGCTTGTCGCCGTCGGGCACGGCGAAGGCGGCATCGGCGAAGCTCGGGCGCGAAATCACCGCGCGAATGTCGTTGGAGAGAGCATAACCTTCGACCGGATAGCCGATGAAGTTGGTGTCCAAGCGGCCATTTCCGTTTTCGTCGTGATAGGCGCCGACAGCGTAGAGACCCGGCTGTAGCTCGTCGAAGACGACGCTGATCGGTGCGGTGGAGGCCTTCACCTTGACGTGCCGGTCGGAATAGTCGCCGTCCGGAAACTGGTCGGGCTTGGAATAGAGCGCGACATAGACGTCGCCTGCGGCGGAGCGCAGGCCGTCGATGACGACGACCACGCGCGCGGCCTCGGCGCGGGCGCCGGGCCAGAGCAGCAGAAAGACCAGCGGTAGAAGCGCGCGAAGCATCGTCCGGCCCCAAGAGATAAAACGGCCGGCGCTGCGGGCCGGCCGACCATCACTACATGGCAGAGGTTAAGAACCCCCCTACGCCGCGCCGTTTTTTCCCGGCGAAGCGCCGCAGCTGGCGGGCTTACTTGTGCAAGACGGCGATGCCGGGGAAGAACAGCTCAAGTGGTGCCTTCAAGAGATCTATGGCAAGACCCGGACAGTCTGCCGTGCGACCGCAGCCGATGCAAGCCTGCTGTACGTCCAATCCGACTCGCTCAAGATCGATCTGATGCTGACTCTGAACAATTTTCCGGACACGATGTCGTCGCGACCGTCGGGACTTCCCGATCAATTTCGGCCTGAGCAAGAATCTCGCTCAGCGCAGGTACAACCTAAGCGCTGCCCTTCGACGGCGTGACGTGGAAGATGGTGCGCTAGGCTAGTAGTCGCCGCAGCTCGGGCAGGTAAGCGGTGCCATACCGACGATGGGGCTGGCAGCTCCGTGCTCGCGGATAAGCTCGTCCATCGATACGCGGAAACCGCGCCCGCACGTCCGGCAATGGCCGACGAGGCGGTGGGTGCGCTCGCTGAGCCTGCCAGGCGTATCAGGCGCGATCAAACCCTTAGCACGACGGGACTGCTGATGTCGCCCGGCAGATGAGATTTCAGCGCCACGGCGCGCGCCGTTCGGCGCGGCCGCCTCGTCCCAGAGCACAATCCGCCGCAGCGGCACATCGTTGAACAACTCGGCAGGTGAGCCCTCAACCGCCGTGCGCCAGGCAGCAGGGCGGTGTCGGCGGGTCCTATGCGTCATCCGGGGGCGGGCGCTACTGCTCAAGCGGTCTCGGGCTACCGCGGCGCCAGCGCCGGCATGAGCCCGAGACGGATCCAGAGCGCCCAGCTGGGAACGGCGCCCGAAAGTATGCCGCGGCCAAATTGCTGGAGAGCGTCAACTTTGTTCGCGAAATAGAACCTGTTTCCCATAGCGCGATCCCCTTTAATCACGCGCAACAGACACGGGAAACCTTTGAGTCAAAGCTAAAAGCCTGTCAACAACCCCTTGGAATCACGGCAGTGTTCTTGCGACGTTCGCATTTTCCTTGTGGGTGGCGAATTGCACCCACACAACCTTTAGGATTGGGTCGCTGCAGGCGCACCGCGCAAGTCGCTAGGGGTGCGACCGTCCCTGCGATTCGCGCTCCGAAGGTTGCTAGGGAATGCTGTAAAACTCGCATGGCGAGCCTCACCGCAAGCAGGTAGCGCTGCAGCAGGCCATTCGCGGTCGACAACAATCCGGCCGGGCGCTCGATTTACGCGGAATGCGGGCCGACGTCGGCCGTTAGCTCCGTCGCTTTTGCTGAGCGTTCCGATGCCGCAATTCTCATCGAGTAAAAATCATAAAGCGTTGCCAGATCGGGTCGCGATGATCGACAAACAGTTATGAGTTCGCGCGCTGCGCGCCAGTGTTGATCTCGGTAGGCGTCGAGCATCTTTGCATGACTATCTCGGAATGCGAGGAAGGCCGGGTCGCCGCCAAGTGCGCGATCTCCGAGAAGCGCAAAAATGCGCGTTTGTGTGCGCTTGCCTTTGACCGCAACGAGATCGAGCTCCAAGGTCGCGAACCCCGGCGCAAGTCTCTCTGTCTCTTCACCGATGATGACTGCGACCCCATAATTTTTAGATTCGCCCTCCAATCGCGATGCAAGATTGACGGCATCACCGAGCACTGAGTAGTTGAACAGCGTGTCGGATCCGAGATTTCCGACGATGCAACGCCCGGTGTTGATGCCAATGCCCGCTTCCAGACGTAAACCAAGCGTTTCTCGTCTGGCGGATTGGCTAGGGGTTGCCTCTGCCGCAAGCTCCTCGTTGAGCAGCCGCAACTCGGCGCGCATTGCTAACGCGGCTTCGCACGCTCGAACAGGGTGGTCGTTATCGTCCAAAGGCGCGTTCCAGAATGCCATCACGCAGTCGCCCATATATTTATCGATCGTTCCGCCATACTGAAAGATCGCCTTGGTCATACGGCTCATGAATCGGTTCACGACGGCGGTCAACGCATCAGGACGTGCGCCATATTCCTCTGCAAGCGACGTGAAACCGCGTATATCGGAAAACAGGAAGGTCATTGTTCGAAGTTCGCCGCTCAATCGCAATTTTGTCGGGTCTTGGACAAGCTGTTCGACCACGGCCGGCGCCAGGTAATGGCTGAAAGCGTCGCGTATCCGCCGCTTGTCGGCTTCGGTTTGCAGCTGGTTGAGCAGGGATGCCGAGAGATAGACGCAGAGTGCGACGACAGATGGGTAGACCGGAGAAAACAGGAGGCCATGGCTGCTGAACGCGTGCCAAGAGCTGGCAAACGCCGCGCCTATAACAGCGATCGTAAATACGGCGCTTCGCGTAGCGCCGAACCGCGGCAGCCAGATGATCAGAGCCATCCCAAGCACCACGAGGTAAAGCATCTCGGCACCCGGCGCCCAGTCGGGACGGCGCAGGAAGTTTTGCAGCAGCGCCTGTTCGGCAATTTGCGCATGGACTTCGACGCCAGGAACCGAAACGCTTAAGGGTGTGGGCCTGACATCACCCAAGCCCGCGGCGCCGACGCCGACGAATACGATCGCTCCATGCAGCTCGCTCGCCGGCACACTGCCGTCCATCACCCGCCAGGCGGGGATAACGCGCTGCGCTAGGTGTCCGGTGTCATAAAGCCACAGCGCACCGGATCGATCCGGATCAGTGGTGAGATCACCCACCCTGATCTGAACGACACCGGTTCGCTCGCCAAGCGCAGTGACCCCGCTAGCCCCCGATGCTTTGACGACATAGCTACCCGAATGTTGATACACGCGCAGCGCTTCGGCGACGAGCGAGGGATAAAGCTGATCCTCATAGCGGAC
>JASHRZ010000567.1 GCA_030037055.1 Alphaproteobacteria bacterium | reverse complement strand
TACGACCATCTCTATTTCGGCGACTTCGCGCAGAGCGCGCTGCAAATCGCTTCTGGTTCTTATGACATTGTGATTTGCGAGCAGGTACTGGAGCACCTGACAAGGATCGACATCGCGATTGCGTCTCTCGAACGTGTGCTCAAGCCGGGCGGCAAGCTCATCGTTGGAGTGCCGGTCTTTCCTCCGCCTCTCCATCTCGTACGCCAACACATCATTCCCAGGATCGATCGCCTCCTATCGCGCCGAAAGTCGCGAGGTCACCTCCAGTCGTTTTCCCTTGCTTCGCTGCTGAGGGAATTTAGAGCGCACTCGAATCTTAGCTTGTTGAAAGTCCGAGGGTTTCGGATCGTCTCGGGCGGGTTGCTGAAGGGATTGGAGAATTATCGATGGTGGTGGAGATTCAACCGCCGGCTCGGTGAGCTGGTACCCGGTCTCTGCATCGAGGTCCAGGCCATCTTTGAGAAACCGCTCCAACATGGGGCGGTTAAAACGGGCCGGCGAGACCCACTGCCGAGGACGTTCAACGTCGCGGTCAGGGCGCTTGTCTGGGCACTCGTTAGCGCCATCGGTCTCGCGATTATCCTTGGTCCTCCGATATTCATGATCTGGTACGCAGCGTCGGGCCGGAAAGATTTGCGGTGGCTCGTCGCTGCTTCCCTTGGCGCACTTACATGGCTATTTGCTTCGATGGCGGCTTACGCGGCAATTACTGAAGCGGTTGCGAGAGTGCTGGACCGCCACTTCCACGAAGAATGATACGCGCGGATCACGGTGTGCCACCTGCCGGCTCATAACCGCGGTGAGGCATCGGTCGCGCGCCGCTCTCGGACAGCTGCGGCTCGGCGCAACCTGACATGCTCGCCGTCTGGGCTGCGCCTTGGCCTCGACCTAGAAAGCCCTTGGCGTTAAGCCACAAATTGACATCGTGCCATGGATAGTTTGGCAGTAGGATGGATGGGTACCGGGCGTCCGTGGCCGTCGATTGGAGTGTGTGAGCCGCTGCAGCGCGCATGAGGCCGCGAATGGCCGTGCGGCTCAGCCGATGCCGTCGACCGGACAAGCGGGGTCCGGCGCGTGAAAATAGCGAGGATGTGCAGCATGTTGCGGAAAACCCTCGGCCTTCGGTTCGGCGACCTGGACGGCGAGTTCGAAACTCCGGCGGACTTGAACACGCGGATGATCGGTGACGAGGCTCCCCTCGGCAGCTGCGTGGAAAGAACCGTGCCCAAATGTGTCGCGCTCTTCGTTGTCGGCGCTGTGATGCTGCTAGAAGGCTGCGCTTCACATAGGGATGCCGCGCCTCCTGCCGGCCCCGCCACCGAGTTTTCGCTGGTTCCCGGCCAGACAGTTGTCGGCGCGGTGGGTGTCTACGTCACGCGCGACGACGACACGCTCCTTGACATCGCGCGTCGCTATGATCTTGGGTACACGCAGCTCGTCGCCGCGAACCCGGGCATCGATCCCTGGCTGCCCGGTGCCGGTCGCCGCATCGCGCTGCCAAGCCAGTATCTTTTGCCGGAAGGCCCGCGCCGCGGCATCGTCATCAACCTGGTTCAGCAGCGCCTCTTTTATTTTCCGCCGGACGGGCGAACAGTCGAAACCTACCCGATCGGCGTCGCCGTCCAGGGATCGTCGACCCCGCTCGGGACAACGCATGTCGTGGCCAAGCAGGTCCATCCCACCTGGTATCCGCCGCCCTCGATCCGAAAGGAACAACCGGATCTGCCGCAGAGGGTGCCTCCCGGTCCTGACAATCCGTTGGGGGATTACGCGTTGGTGCTGGGATGGGCGGGCTATCTCATCCATGGCACCAACAAGCCGGATGGCGTCGGGCGCAACTCCAGCCACGGCTGCCTTCGGCTCTACCCCGAAGACATCGAGCGACTCTTCAAGGAGGTGCCGGTGAGCACCCCTGTTCGCGTGGTGAACGAGGAAGTGCAGGCAGCCTGGATCGGCACCGAGCTCTATGTTGCGATCTATCCGAACAAAGATCAGGCGGAGCAGATCGACAACAACAAGCCGATAACCTCGGCAGTTCCGCCCGGCCTCAAGAGACGGCTCGCGGCTGAGGCGGGTAGGGATCGCCTCGATCGCGTCGATTGGCGCGCCGCCGAAAAAGCCGGCCGTGAGCGCGCGGGCATTCCCACTCGCGTCACGGTGCCGGTCTTCGCTTCGGCTGAGGGGGCGCAGTGAGCTCGATAACCCTCAGGAGCCTCCAACTCGCTTGACTGCGATGGCAGTGGCAGCAAAACGTTGGCTCGGCTATCTGCGTCCTAGCTATCTAAGGCACCGGCGACAATTCGATCCGCTCGCAGTTCATACGACCTTGGAGCAGGCAATCTTCGAGCTTCGAGACCTGGGCCAGTCCGTCAGCGACCCAAAGCCCGATTAGTCCCAACAGCAGCGCGACAGCAAAGCCGGCGAGGCTGGCGGTAAAGCGGTCGGCCTCCTCTTGGCGTTCGCGCGCGGTCAACGCAGTTCGGTTCTTCATTGGAGAGGATGTTGCCACAAATCGCAGCCACCATCACGCCCCAACATCTCCTCAGCAGCCCGAGAAAGACCATGACGGCGTTCCCGCCATGGCATATGGATCGAGACTTTCTTCAGCGTCCCCAAGCAGCCACCCTGCGCCTTAGGTGGGGCGAGGATACGGTAGCCGAGCCGAGAGAACGAACAGGGAACTCACCGGAGGCC
>JASHRZ010000566.1 GCA_030037055.1 Alphaproteobacteria bacterium | reverse complement strand
CCGCATCCCGCGGATCGCCATGGACGATGCCCAGCATCGGCCGGACGCGCTGCAACCAGCGGTCGGGCGCCGCGGCGAGCCGCGCGGCGCTCGCATCGGCCGGCGCGAAGAGGCGGAAGCCGTCCGGTGGCAGCGCCGCCACCAGGACCGACAGCGCCGGCTCGTCGAAATAATCCCGGCCGGTGGCGCAGACGCCGAGGCCGACGCTGCCCACCCAATCGGCGATGCGCGTGCGCTCGCGCAGGAACGTGAGGACGCTACTGAGATCGCCCGCGAGCGCCTCGGTAGCGTAGAGAAAGCCGAGATTGGCGCCCGGCGGCAGCGATCCCAACTGATCGGCGCAAGCCTTAGCCACCGCCGCCCAGCTTTCGCCGCGCGCATGGGCGGCAAGGAAGTGGCGCTCGAGCAAGGCGGTCATCCCTGCATCCCCTGGCCGCGGATGAGCCTCGCCACATAGGGCGCGAGCCTCTCGGCGATGATCTCGGCGCCCGCCGCGTTGGGATGGAGCCCGTCCGGCTGGTTGAGGCGGGGATCAAGCGCCACGCCGTCGAGGATGAAGGGATAGAGCGGCACCTGGTACTTGTCGGCGAGACGGCGGTAAATGGCGTCGAACTCCTGTCGATAGGCGTCGCCCCAATTGGATGGAGCCAGCATGCCGAGCAGCATCGCCTTGACGCCGCTCGCCTTCACCCGCGCGAGGATCTGGTCGAGGTTGGCGTAGGTGAGCTTGGGATCGACGCCGCGCAGCGCGTCATTGGCGCCGAACTCCACCAGGACCGCGTCGGGATGATCGGCCATCGCCCAGTCGAGCCGGGCGAGCCCGTCGGCGCTGGTATCGCCGGAGACGCCGGCATTGACCATTTCGACGGCAAGCCCCTCGGCGGCGAGCAGTGCCTGGAGGCGGGCGGGAAAGGCCTGGGTCGCCGGCAGTCCCAGCCCCGCGGTCAGGCTGTCGCCGAAGGCCAGGATGCGGGTCGCGGCGGCAGCGGCAGGGATCGCCAGCAGCAGCGCAAGCCAGACGAGGCCCAGCGCCACCGCGCAATGCCGTCCGAGCCCGCCGCGTTTTCCCCCGATGTTGACAACCGGGCCCCCGTCGCCATATCGGCGAGGGGCGCAGCGCGGCGGCGAGGCAATGCCGGACCGTTTTCGCTCCCGATGAGGTGACATGCAGGGCCCGTCCCGTTCCGACGCTCCGATGATCCTGCTCGAGGATGTCCATCTAACACTGACGAGCGCGGCCGGTGCCGTCAATGTCCTGCGCGGCGCAACGCTTTCGGTGGCGGCAGGCGAAAGGGTCAGCCTGGTCGGCCCCTCGGGCTCGGGCAAATCGACCTTGATGATGGTGACGGGAGGGCTCGAGCGGCCAAGCCGCGGTCGCGTCCAGGTCGGCGGCACCGACTTCGCCGGGCTCGACGAGGATGCGCTCGCGCGCTTTCGCCGCGACACCATCGGCATCGTCTTCCAGTCCTTCCATCTCATCCCGACCATGACCGCGCTCGAGAACGTCGCCATCCCGCTCGAGCTTGCCGGGCGCGCCGATGCTTTCGCCGCCGCCGGCGCCGAGCTTGCGGCGGTCGGGCTTGCGGCGCGCGCGCTGCATTACCCCGGCCAGCTTTCCGGCGGCGAGCAGCAGCGCGTGGCGCTGGCGCGCGCTTTTGCCGCCGGACCCCGGCTGCTGCTGGCCGACGAGCCGACCGGCAACCTCGACACCGCCACTGGTCGCCACATCATCGATCTGATATTCGCGCACTCCGCCGAGCGCGGCACGACTTTGCTGCTGATCACCCACGACCGCGACCTGGCGCGGCGCTGCGACCGCGTGCTGCACATGGCCGACGGTCGCATCGTCGAGAGCGACGGCGCCCAAGGCATCGCCGTGCTCGGCGGGCGCTGAGCGATGCGCGCGCCGCTCGCCGCGCGCTGGGCGCGGCGCGAGCTGCGCGGCGGCGTTAAGGGCTTCCGCATCTTTCTCGCCTGCCTCGCGCTCGGCACGGCGGTCATCGCTGGCGTTGGCTCGTTCTCCGCGGCGGTGACCGCGGGCCTCAGGACGGACGCGCGCGCCATGCTGGGCGGCGATGTCGAGCTGCATCTCGTCCATCGCCAGGCGACACCCGAGCAGCGGGCCTATCTCGACCAGAGCGGCGCCGTCTCTTCCGTCGCCGAGATGCGCGCCATGGCGCGTACCGAGGACGGCGACGTGCGCAGCCTGGTCGAGCTCAAGGCGGTCGATGGCGCCTATCCGCTCTACGGCGAGGTCGGGCTCGAGCCGGCGCAAAAGCTGGTCTCCGCGCTGGGGGAGCGCGATGGGCGCTGGGGCGCGGTGGTGGCGGCGGGACTGCTCGAACGGCTGAACCTCCATCTCGGCGACACCATTCGTGTGGGCGATGCGCGCTACGTGGTGCGCGCCACGCTGCAGCACGAGCCCGACGCCGCCACCGGCGGCTTCGAGCTCGGGCCGCGGGTGATGATTGCCGCGGCGGCTCTCGAGGAGACCGGCCTCGTCCAGCCCGGCACGCTGATCGGCTACAGCTATCGCTTGCGCCTGCCGCAGGGCGTCGGCATCGAGCGCTGGGTTGCCGGCATCAAGCGCGATTTCCCCGATGCCGGCTGGCGCATCCGCGAATTCGCCAATGCCTCGCCGATGCTGCAGCGGCTGATCGACCGCGTGACCATCTACATGATCCTGGTCGGGCTCACAACGCTGCTCGTAGGCGGCGTCGGCGTCGGCAATGCCGTGCGCGGATATCTCGGCGGGAAGACCGAGACCATCGCCACGCTCAAATGCCTTGGCGCGCCGGGCCGGCTCATCGTTGCGACATATCTCGCGCAGATCCTGGCGCTGGCGCTGCTCGGCATCCTCGGCGGGCTCGCGATCGGCGCGCTGACGCCGCTGCTGGCGGGGCCGCTGCTTGCCGCCTTCCCGATCGCCGCGCGGCTCGGCCTCTATCCCGCGCCGCTGGTCGTCGCCGCCGGCTTCGGCGTGCTGACGACGCTAGCCTTCGCGCTCTGGCCGCTGGCGGCTTCGCGCGAGGTGCCGGCGGCGAGCCTGTTTCGCAACCTCGTCGATCCCGCGCCACGCCGGCCGCGGCCGCTTTACATCCTCGCCACCGCCGCGGCGGCGCTGGCCCTGGCGTTGCTCGGCATCCTCACCGCCAACGACCGGCTCACCGCCTTGTGGTTCGTGCTGGGCGCCCTTGGGGCGCTCGCCGCCTTCCGCCTGCTCGCCTTCGCGCTGGTGTGGCTCGCGCGCCGCGCCGGAAGGCCGCAGCGTCCCGGTCTGCGGCTGGCGCTGGCCAATCTCCACCGCCCCGGCGCGCCCACCGCGGGGATCGTCGCCTCGCTCGGGCTGGGGTTGACCGTGCTTGTGGCGATCGCGCTGATCGAGGGCAACATCGCCGACACCATCGACGAACGCCTGCCGGAGCACGCGCCGTCCTTCTTTTTCATCGACATCCTGCCGAGCCAGGTGGCGGAATTCGATGCGCTGGTGGCCGCAGCGCCGGGGGTCACGCAGGTGGCGCGCGTGCCAAGCCTGCGCGGCCGCATTACCCGGATCAATGGTGTGCCGGTGGAGCGCGCGGCGGTGAAGCCGGAGGCGCGCTGGGCGCTCAGCAGCGAGCGCGGCCTGACCTATGCGGCGCGCCCGCCCAAGGGCTCACGCGTCGTCGCTGGAAGCTGGTGGCCGGCGGACTATCGCGGGCCGACGCTGGTGTCGC
>JASHRZ010000565.1 GCA_030037055.1 Alphaproteobacteria bacterium | reverse complement strand
CGCCGGCTTGCGCCGGGGCGGCATCGGCAAGGGCGCGGCCGACGGCTCAGGCACTGTCGCTGAAGGCTCGGGCGCTGCGGCCGGCGGTTCCGCTGCCGCCGCCAACTGCTCCGGCACTGCGGCGCTAGGGGCGGGTGGCGCGCTGCTCCTTTCCGCCGAGCCGCCGCCGCTGCCATCGCCTCCCGAGGCCCCGGCCGCTCCCGGATCCTCGGTGAGCAGCCAAACCTTGATCGGCGGCGCCTCGGGCGGCACCGTCACGCCCCACAGCGCGATCAGCACCAGCGCCAGCAGCATTCCCGCATGGAGGCTCAGCGAGGCGGTCAACGCGCCCTTGCGCAGCTTCCGGGCGGCAAGCGCGCTGGGCGGCGCTTGCGCCTGGCGCTGGCCCGCGACCAGCGGGGCTAGGGCTTTCTTCTCTTGATCGCTTTGGGACACGGTATCGGGACCCTGGCAATAGACGGCAAGCGCTGGCTCCCCCCCCCCGAGCGGCATCCTCCTCTTGTTTCCGCCGTCGATCGAAGAAAGACTAGCGGCATGGGTCCCGAAAGGTCCAGCCATAGGGGAGAGCAATTATGAAGGTCGTCATAACCGGCGGCACCGGCTTCATCGGACGCCGCCTGGCGCAGCGTCTGCTCCAGCGCGGCGCCGTCGCCGGGCCCGACGGCCGCGAGACGGCCATCGACGAGCTGGTGCTGTTCGACCTGGCCGCGCCACGGCCGCCCATGGCGCCCGACGGCCGCCTGAAGATCATCACCGGCGACATCGCCGATCCTGCGACGGTGCGCCGGGTCATCGACCGCGCCACCGGCACCGTCTTCCATTTCGCCGCGGTGGTCAGCGGCCAGGCCGAGGCCGACACCGATATCGGCTACCGCGTCAATCTCGACGGTACCCGCGCCGTGCTCGAGGCGTGCCGCGCGCTCGGAACGCGGCCGCGCCTGGTCTTCGCCAGTTCGCTCGCCGTCTATGGCGGCGATATGCCGCAAGTGATTGTCGACGACACGCCGCTGACGCCGCAGACCTCCTACGGGGCGCAAAAGGCGATCGGCGAGTTCCTGGTCAACGACTACAGCCGCAAGGCCTATGTCGACGGCCGCGCGCTGCGCCTGCCGACCATCGTGGTGCGGCCGGGGCGCCCCAACCGCGCCGCCTCGAGCTGGGCCTCCTCGCTGTTCCGCGAGCCGCTGAGCGGTGCCGAGGTGGTCTGCCCCGTTTCGCGCAAGTCGGTGATGGCTATCCTGTCGCCGCGCCGGCTGGTGACGGCGATCGAGCGCATTCACGACCTGCCGGGCGAGCGCTTCGGCTTCAACCGCACCGTGCTGTTGCCGGCCATCTCGGCGACGGCCGAGGAAATGGTCGACGCGCTGCGCCGCGCTGGCGGTCCCACGGCGGTCGACCGCATCCGCTGGGAGCCCGACGCCTTCATCCAGAAGATCGTCGATGGTTGGCCGCGTGCCGTCCTCGCCAAGCGCGCCGAGAGCCTCGGTATCCACGCCGATGCCGGCATCGACGAGATCGTTCAGGCCTTCATCGAGGACGACCTGCCGGCGCAGAAGGCGCTGGTAGCCGCGGGCTAGAACCGTTCCTGCGGAGACACGAGCAACGGCCGATCAAACGGCCCGCCTTCAGGGAGGATTGATATGGCCGAATTGACCATGCGCGACGGCGCCGGGCGGCTCGCAAGGCATGTGCCGCGCCTCGGCTTTTGGCTGGTGGTGCTGGCGGCGATGGTGCTGGCCTTGGCGCCGATCGGCTGGCGCCTCGGGCTTTGGCACTTCCGCACCGCTTTCTGGTATGTGATGGAGCCGTCCGCCTTCATCGCCGCCGCGGCCTTCCTCGTCTCGCTGATCGCGCTGTTCTGGTGGGGCGGTATGACCGGCGCGGCGCGGGCGATGACGCTGCTCGGCCTCGTTGGCGGCGCCAGCCTCGTCTATTACCCCGTGCAGTTCTACGCCCGGATCGCTCCCCTGCCGCTCCTCCACAACACGCCTCTGCCGCGCATTCACGACATCACCACCGATCCCGCGAACCCGCCGGCTTTCGCCGCGACGCTCCCGGCGCGCGCCGCCGAGAACGGCAATTCGACCGCCTATGGCGGCCCCGACCTCGCCGGGCAGCAGCAGGCAGCCTATCCCGACATCGTGCCGCTGCGGACGGCGCTGGCGCCGGAGGAGGCGTTCAAGCGCGCGCTGGCGACGGCCGAAGGGATGTCGGGCTGGACCATCGTCAAGAGCGATGCCGCTTCGGGCACGATCGAGGGCAATGAGCGCACGCTCTTCATGGGCTTCATCGACGATTTCGTCATCCGAGTGAGCGCCGACGGCGCCGGCAGCCGGATCGACATGCGCTCGGAAAGCCGGCAGGGGATCAGCGATTTCGGCGTCAACGCAAAGCGCATCCGTCGCTATCTGGCGGCATTGAGGCCGAGCCTGGCTTAGTGGCCGGTGCTTGCCCAGCTCATCCTTCTGACCGCGGCGCTGATGCTGGGCTATCGCCTCAATTGATGGTCGGCGATCACCGCGCTGAGCAGGATTGTGGCCCTCGGCCTCCTCGCCGGCGCTGGTCTCGCTCGCCGCGCGCGGCTGGCGGGTGGGGCCGGGCACGACGATTATGCTGCTCGCCCTCATCCTCGTTGGCTGCCGTGGCGCTGCTGCGCGCGCCAGGAAGCTTGCGGAAAAAGCGCCGTTCAACGACGTCAGCACCGACCTGGAGAACCCGCCCTCGCTTGAAGCCCTGCTCCCGTTGCGGCGCAGCGAGGTGCCCGGCGCCACCGGCGCCTATGACCGCGCAAATCTCGCGGCGCTGCAGCAGCGGACATACCGCGACCGCACGCCGCGGCGCCTGGAGGCCCGCCGATGCCTTCGTCCGCGCGCGCGACGCCGCCAAGGCAATGGGCTGGACCATCGTCGCAGAGGCCGCCGCGCGCGGGCGCATCGAGGCCTATGACAGGACGCGA
>JASHRZ010000564.1 GCA_030037055.1 Alphaproteobacteria bacterium | reverse complement strand
GAAGGGACGGTCGTCGGCATCCAGACCACGCGTTTGATGCTGTTCGAGTTCTTCATCCGCTTCCTCACCGCCGGCGGACGCGAGTTCAAACCGCTTCGCCCGCCCGACATCGCCAAGACGGATCTTTCGCAGCCAGGCCTGGGGGGTTCACCATGAGCGCAAACTTGCGAGTCCCTGCTGCGGTGCTGGCGCTGTCGGCGGCCGTTGCCGTGGGCCTCAGCATTTTGCTGTGGCAGATGAACCCTGCGGGTGCGGCCGATGCCACACGCACGGCAATTGTCGAGGCTGGCGTCGCGCAATGGGCCATGATCGCAGCCGCCATCGCCGCGGGACTCTCCACTTTGGCCGCCGGCTATGCGGTCGCCGTCGTCGGCAGCGCGGCGGTCGGCGCTCTTGCCGAGAAGCCCGAGCTGCTCGGCCGGCTGCTGATCCTGGTCGGCTTGGCGGAGGGCATTGCCATCTATGGCCTCATCGTCGCCGTTCTGATTCTCAATCGAATAGGTTGACATGGGTGTCATCATCTTCATCGGCGACGAACTGACGGCGACCGGTTTCCGTCTGACCGGCATCGAGACGATGACGCCGGCGCCCGATGCGGTCGCGAACGCTCTGGCGGAAGCAAGAAGCCGGGCGGAACTCGTCATCATGACCGCCGAGCTTGCGCGCCAGATGCCCCCGTCCGAGCTTGAGGCCGCGCTCCTGTCGGAAGCGCCCATCATTACCGTCATTCCCGACATTCTCCATCGCGCGTCGCCGCCCGATTTGGTCAGGAGGATCAGGGGCGTCCTTGGGATTGAAAGTTGAATCGGACCAGCCTGATCCCCGCAATGCAATCCGAGGCGCTGTTGCGAGAGATCGAACAGCAAACGAAGGACGAGATGCGGACCATCACCGAGACGGCCGACCGCGAGGCCCGCGCCATCATCGCGCAGGCTCACGCAACCGCGCGTCGGCAGATGCACAGCGCGATCGAAGAGCTTCGGCGCGACGGTGAACGCCGCCTGGCGCAGGCTCGAGCGCAGCGTGAAACCGAGGCGCGCATGCGCGCCCAGCAGCGCGCGGTCGAAGCCATCCGGCAAGCGCAGCCGTTGCTGGTTGAGGCGCTTGTTGCACGATGGCGCGACGCGCCAGCCCGGCGGAAGTGGACGGACGGCGTCGCTCGCCAGGCCCGCGACCGGCTGAAGCCCGGGAGATGGACGGTCGAGCACCCCGCGAGCTGGAGCGCGGACGAACAGGAGCAATTCCGCGAGGCGCTCGGCGTCGGCGTCAATTCCGAAATCTCCTTCGCGATCGATTCCCAGCTGGCTGCCGGGCTTCGGGTCCGCGCGGCGCAAGCGACGCTCGACGCGACGCCGCGCGGTCTGCTGGCCGACAGTTCGACGGTCGCCGCGCTGCTCCTTTATGAGATCGACCGTGGGCGTGAGCGCAGCAAGGCGGAACGATGAGCGAAGCCGTCATCCGCTGGATCGGCGGTCCCGTGCTCTATGCGCGCGCCAAAGGGGAGTTTCGCGTCGGCGAGGTGATCGAGGTCGGCGCGCGACGCTTGCCGGGCGAGGTCATCCGCCTCAAGGACGATGAACTGATCGCTCAGGTCTACGAGGACACGACCGGGCTGCGCCCGGGCGACCCCGTCTACGGCACCGGCGGCCCGCTTTCGGTGCGTCTGGGCCCGCATCTTCTCGGCGGGATCTTCGACGGTCTGCTGCGCCCTCTCGATGGCACCTTCAACCAGGGATCGTCGCCGCTCCAGGCCGCCATGCCGTTCCATTTCCGTCCCACCGCGACGGTCGGCCAGGCTCTGGAGCAAGGAGCGCCGTTCGGCGTGGTGCCGAGCGGAGGCATGGATCAGCTCTGTCTCCTGCCGCCGCAGGTTTCGGGCACGGTCGAGAGCATCGCCGACGAAGGGACTTTCGCGCCCGACACGAAACTCTGCACGATCCGCACCTCCTCGGGTGGGCTAGATCAGTTGGGTTTTTTCCGGCAGTGGCCGGTGCGCCAGCCGCGGCCGGTGCGCGAACGCCTGCCGAGCGAAGAGCCCATGATCACCGGACAGCGCATCCTCGACACGCTGTTCCCGGTGGCGCGGGGCGGGCGAGCGGCCTTGCCGGGCGGGTTCGGCACCGGCAAAACCGTGCTGCAGGAAACGCTCGCCAAGTGGTGCGACGCGGATGTCATCGTCTATGTCGGCTGTGGCGAGCGCGGAAACGAGATGGCCGAAGTCCTGCACGACTTCCCCGGGCTGGCTGATCCTCGTACCGGTCGACGGCTGATGGAGCGCACGGTCATCATTGCCAACACCTCGAACATGCCGGTAACAGCCCGCGAGGCGAGCATCTACACGGCGGTGACGGTCGGCGAGTACTTCCGAGATCAGGGGCTTCACGTCTCGCTGATGGCCGACTCGACGAGCCGCTGGGCCGAAGCCTTGCGCGAGGTGTCCGGCCGTCTCGGAGAGCTTCCCGGAGAGGCGGCCTACCCGGCCTATCTCGCGTCGAGGCTCGCCGAATTCTACGAACGCGCCGCGCGGGTGCGGACGCTCTCCGGCCGGATCGGTTCTCTGACCATCATCGGCGCCGTCAGCCCGCCTGCGGGCGACTTCTCGGAGCCGGTGACGAGCCACACTAAGCGCTACGTCGGCAGCTTCTGGGGCTTGGACCGCGAAAGAGCACAGGCGCGCTTCTACCCGGCAATCCATCCCCTTCAGTCCTATGCACAGGGCGCGTCGCGCTTCGCATCGTGGTGGACCCAGCGCGGCAATCCCGACTGGGTGGCGCAACGGGAGCGGCTGCTCTCGCTCTTGGAAAGCCAGGCCGATCTCGAACGGATGGCAAGAATTGTCGGCAAGGATGCATTGCCTGCGGCGCAGCAGCTCACGCTGTTGTGCGCAGAGCTCGTCAACGAATCGTTCCTGCGCCAATCCGCGTTCTCGCCGGTCGATCGCTATTGCTCGCCGGAACGGCAGACGGCGATGCTCAAGATCATTCTGCGGTTCATCGAATTGGCGCAAGCCGCGCTTGAGCGCGGCGTGATGCCTCAAGCGATGGCCGAGCTCGGCATCCTGCGACGGCTGCAGCGGATGGGCGAGGAGATCGGGGAGGATCGCCTCGATCAGATTCCGGCGCTGCGCGCGGATCTGGAAGCCGCGATGGCCGACGTTGAAAGAGCGCCGCGCCATGCGGCCTGAACTGTCGGTGCAAGGCACCGCAACCGCGATCGAGGGACCGCTGCTCTTTCTCAAGCGCAATGTGGAGGTCGGCCTCAACGAGGCGGTCGAGATCCATGGCGGCGGCGAGAAACCGAGGCTTGGCCGCGTTGCCGCGCTCGACGAAAAGGTCATGGTGATCGAAGTCCTGGAATCGACCGTCGGACTGGGGCTGCAGGACGTCCGTGTTCGTTTTTTCGGGGAGTCCCTCCACGCCGCGCTCGGCCCTGGTCTCCTCGGGCGGATCTTCAACGGCGTCGGTCAACCCGCCGACGGCGGACCGCCCGTTGCCGCCGCCAAGCGACTGCGCATCGACGGGACGCCGATCAATCCCGCGTCGCGCGAGCTGCCCAAAGACTTCATCGAGACGGGCGTCTCCGCGATCGATCTCATGAACAGCCTGGTTCGAGGACAAAAGCTGCCGCTCTTTTCGGGCGGCGGCATGCCCCATGATCGCATCGCGACCGAGATCGCGCAGAATGCGCGGTTGCGGCGCCAAGGCGAAGGCAGGTTCGCCATCGTTTTCGTCGGGATCGGCATCTCGCACGAGACCGCCGAGGCTTTCCGCCGGGCCATGCAGGAATCCGGCGCATTGGCGCATACGGCGATGTTCCTGAACCTTGCGAGCGAGCCCTCGACCCAGCGCCTGCTGACGCCGCGCTTTGCCTTGACGGCGGCCGAGTATCTCGCCGCGGAAGAAGCTCGCCACGTCCTGGTCATCATGACCGACATGACGAACTACTGCGAGGCGCTTCGCGAGGTATCGGCGAGCCACGGCGAGGTTCCGAGCCGCAAGGGATATCCCGGCTACATGTATTCCGATCTCGCTACGATCTACGAGCGGGCAGGATACGTTCGTGGCGCCAGGGGAACCGTCACCCAGCTCCCTATCCTCACGATGCCGTCCGAAGACATAAGCCATCCGATCCCCGACCTCACGGGCTACATTACCGAAGGCCAAGTGGTGCTCGACAAGACGCTCGATCACAAGGGCATCTATCCGCCGATCAACGTGCTGCCGAGCCTTTCGCGTCTCATGGACCAAGGGACCGGCGCAGGCTACACCCATGCCGATCATCCCTCGCTGGCCGGTCAGCTCTTTGCTTCCTATGCCAAGGCAATCCGCGTACGGGTGTTGGCAAGCGTCGTCGGCCGCGACGGATTGACCGACATCGATCGGGACTACCTGGAATTTGCCGATGAGTTCGAGCGCAGCCTCGTCCATCAGGTGGGACCGCGGACGCTTGAAGAGAGCATGGCGCTGGGCTGGCGCGTCCTGCATCGGCTGCCGCCGGCCGAACTGACCCGCCTGTCCGACGGGCAGATTTCGCGCTACATCCGGCGCGATCTCGATGGAAAGCCGCATGCGTGAGATCACGCCGACGAGAAGCGCCGTGCTCGAGCTCGCGGACGAACGCAAGCTCATGCGGCAAGGCTACGAGTTTCTCGATGAAAAGCGCATGCTTCTTGCGACGGAGATGCTCCGCCAGCTTGGGGCTTATCGGGAATTGTCCGAGCGTGTCGCGGTCGAGCTGAAAATCGCCGCCGACGCCCTCGCGGCAGCCGTCGAGCGCCACGGTCTCGATAATCTGCAAGTCTATCCGGTGCCGACCGTGCCCTCCTCGAGCCCGGGGAGCGACAGGAAGCCGTTTCTCGGCGTTGGCCTGCTTGCGATCGGAGCGTTCACCGGGACGGCCGGCGTTCCGCCGCGCGCGATCGATCCGTCACCCGAGGCGAGAGCCTGTCGGGCGGCCTTCGAGCGGGTGTTGCGGGCTGGGGCGGAGATGGGAGTACGGGCAGGCAACCTCGAGCGGCTGGCCCGGGAGTACCGCCGCACCGAGCGTCGCGCCAAGGCTCTCGAAAATGTCCTGTTGCCGGAAGTCGAAGAGGCGATGAAACGCATCGACGAGCAACTCGACACTTTGGATCGCGAAGACGCGATCCGCGCCAGGTGGTCGAGAAGGGATGCCGAGCGAGCTTAAGCGTGTCTCGCGTGGTCTGCGATGCAGGCGGGCGACATCGCGCAGTTTGCGCAGCGGCCTGACGGCAGGGAGTCTGGATTGAGGCGCGGCTCGGCGCCGAGCCAGTACAGCGCGTTTGCCATGATGCAGTAGCCGGTTGCGGCGAACCAGACCATCGCGCCGCCGACGAAGGCCGTGAACAGCGCCCACCACGCGCTGTGCACCAGGATCAACACCGACGCCGCGGAAATGTTGATTCCCACCGCAAGATAGATGCGCCGTTCGAGATACCAGCGGTCAGTTTGCAGGAAATACCAGCGCCCCGAGGAGCTCTCCCCGAGCATGGGGGTGAAGCCGAAGAGGCGCAGCACATTGCCCACGGGGCAGAACCCGCTAAGCGACACATTGATGGAGACGAGTCCCGTCGCGGTGACCCCCAGAATCCACAAGGGATGCACGAAGACCGCGAGCGCCGTCGCGCCCAGCAGAACGATTCCGGCGATCAACCAGACGGTCCGCTCGATGTACCACCGGTGGGTGGGAACGATATAGAGGCCGGTGCGCAATGCCACGCCGGCAACTATATCACTGCAAGGTGCCGGCGCAAGATCGCCGATCGGCGCTTGCGCAGGAAATTGGCTGCCGTCGCCCGGACGGTCGGGTCGGCGCGGCGATCGATTGCCGGCGAGAAGCCTGGAAGCCCGGTGGTCCTTCTCACAACGCCAATCCGAGACAGAGCAGCAGGCCGAACAGGAATTGCATCTGCACGGTCTGGACGAGAATCTGGTTGAAGCTCGGACCGCGCGGCTCGCGAAAGAAGCGGCGAACCAGCGCCAGCGCCATCGGCAATGCGATCAGCGCCGGCCACACATGGCCGCGCGGGAGAGCCAGACCGATCATCGGCAGCAGCGCAAAGGGAAACAGCATCATTGCTGAATAGATCCAGATGGTCACACCGGGCCCCGCCGCGATCGCCAGGGTCCGTCGCCCGACGCGCGCATCCGCTTCGGCGTCGCGGTAATTGTTGACCAGCAGAACTGCTCCGGCCAACAAGCCCATCGCGAGACCGGTCTCGATGGGGGCCGAACCGAGATTGGCGGTGCAAAGCCAGTATGTGCCGCACACCGCGCCCAGGCCGAAGAAGGCCACGACAAACAGCTCTCCCAGCGGCGTGTAGGCGACGGGCAGCGGGCCGCCGGTATAGGCCCAACCCGACAGGATCGAGAGAACGCCGAGCACGAGAATCGGCCAGCCTCCGACGAAGACGAGATAGAACCCCATCAGCGCCGCCATCGCGAAGCATGCTGCCGCGCCGCCTTTGACCAGGGTGATGCTCAATAGGCCCGACGCGGTGACCCGCGGCGGTCCGATGCGATCGGGCCCGTCGCCGCCGCGCTCGGAATCGACGGCATCATTGTGCAGGTTGGTGCCGAGCTGAATGAACATGCTGCCGAGAAGCGCCGCGACGACCGCCGGCCAGCGGACCCTTCCCTCCGCTGTAGAGGCCAGAGCCGTGCCCACGGCCACCGGCGTGATCGAGAGGCTGAGCGTGCGCGGACGCGCGGCCATGATCCAGGAGCGCAGCCGGTTGTTCAAACTCAGCCGTACGTTCCGCAAGATTTCATCGCCCGACGTATCGATGTCGCGCCGTAGGCTGTTGATTTATGCCGGTTCGAAACCGCGGACCGAGGACTTGCGCAAGGCCGACCGGTAATTCCCATCGGGACTGCGACCATGCCCCCTCCGTGCTCGCCCGTACTCGGCCTGTCGAATCGCCAGCACGCAAGCGATCATTTGTTGCAATTCCGCGTCGGTCGCGGCGGCCTTGACATGGCCTCTTCCGCTTTTGAGCTCGGCCTCGAGCGTCGCGGCCGCCTCGGCCTGCGCCTTAGACTGCGCGGCAATGCTTTTGAAGCTTGTGCCCGTTTTTTCCTGCTCGAGCGCGTGCCAAGTCATGCAATCCTTGTTCCGTGTCAGCTCGCCGCCGTCTTGTGCGCGCGTCTCGCCTGCGAACAGAACGATCATGGCGAGGGCAAGCCCCAGTTGCAAGGTCTTCATCCGACTCTCCGCCGATGATGTAATTCTGGAACGGCGATTCAGCTTTTCTTGTCCACGGCGAGCGTCTCCTTCGCGGGTTTATGCGCGACGTCCTCCCGGCGGTCGATGCAGTCTTGATCGTTGCAAGGGCTGTTGGAAGCATGTCCCGTGGAAGTGACCGGCGCGGATCGCTCGCAATACTCGGCTATCGAGGAGCTTTGGCTCGGGCGGCCGGTTCCACTGGCGGACGATCGCCGGACGCATTCATCCTGCGAACCCCGCATGCGAAGGCATGATCGTTCAATGCAACATCGTTTCACGCAGGCGCCGATGGTCATTGACCTAGATCAAATTTTTGTCGGCTCCGGTAAACTATGGTAAGTTCAGGCTTGATAAGGCTACGGCTTTCGCAGATGCCGGAGCATGGCATGTGCCTAGCGATCCCCATGGAGGTCGTCGCCATCGACGGAATGGCAGCCCGCTGCCGCGCCAAAGGCATTGAACGTCAGGTCAGCCTGTTTCTGCTGCAGGATGAGCCGGTCGCGGCGGGCGACTTCGTCATGGTCCATGTCGGCTACGCGATCCAGAAGGTGACGCCGCAAGAGGCTCGATCGGCGTGGGAGCTCTATGACGAGATGCTCGCGTTCCGATCCGAGGGTTCTCATGCATGAGCTGTCAATATGTCAGGCTTTGATCGCCAAGGTGGAGGACATCGCAGGCCAACGCGCCGCACGCGTGAACGCGGTTAGGGTGGCGATCGGGCCGCTATCGGGTATCGAGCCGGAATTGCTGCGGGACGCCTACCCCTTGGCGTGTGCCGGAACCTCGGCGGAGGGCTCCTGTCTTGTCATCGAGCGGACCGAGTTGCGCGTGCGCTGCCGCCGCTGCGGCGCGGAGAGCGTGGCCGAAGCCAATCGCCTCCTCTGCGGCGCGTGCGGCGACTGGCAGACCGATCTGCTGAGCGGCGACGAGATGCTGCTGCTGCGCGTGGAGCTTGACGTGGACGAAGCCGCGCTCGAGGCGCATCATGTGTGAGACCTGCGGCTGCACGATCACGCCGAACGGCGTGAAGGAACCGGCGACGATCGAAGTCCTGAGCCGCCTGCTGGACGCCAACGACCGCGTCGCTGCGCACAACCGGGCGCATTTCGACGCCCACGGCGTTCTTGCGCTCAATCTGATGTCCTCGCCCGGCGCCGGCAAGACGGCGCTGCTCGAAGCGACGATAGAGGCGATCAGGGCCGAATTCCGCATCGCGGTAATCGAGGGCGATCTCGAAACCGACAACGATGCGCGGCGAATTCGCGCGCGCGGCGTTCCGGCCGTGCAGATCACGACCGGAAGCGCCTGCCATCTTGATGCGCGGATGGTCCACGACGCCTTGCACGCGATGCCTCTCGCCGGACTGGACATCCTGTTCATCGAGAACGTCGGCAACCTTGTCTGCCCGGCCAGCTTCGATTTGGGCCAGCATCGCAATATCGCGCTGCTGTCCGTGACGGAGGGGGACGACAAGCCTGCCAAATATCCCGTAATGTTCCGCGCCGCCGAGCTCGTACTGCTGACCAAGATGGACCTTTCGCCACTTATGGACGATTTCGATCCCAAACGCGCCGAGCTCGCGGTGCGCGCGCTCGCCAACCCGGCGCCGGTCATTGGCCTGTCGGCGCGCAAGGGAATCAACATCCGGACGTGGCTCGATTGGTTGCGCGGCGAGATTGCGGCGCTCCGGGCACATCGGGCCGATGGCCGAACATCCTCAGAGCATCGTCATGACCACAGCCCAACAATGGCTCGATAGAATCTCCGCGCTCCGCCTGCCGCGCCCATTCAAAGTGATGAATGTATGCGGCGGCCACGAGCGGTCGATTGCGATGGCGGGCTTGCGCCGCGCGCTGCCGCCGGGGATCGAGCTTGTGCCGGGTCCCGGCTGTCCGGTTTGCGTCTGTCCCGAGGAAGCGGTCTACCAGGCGATCCGGCTGGCCTTGTCGGAGAAAGTGATCCTTGTCGCCTTCGGCGACATGTTGCGCGTGCCCGTCAACGTGCCGAAGGGCGAGATCCGCTCCCTCGAGGAAGCGCGGGCGGCCGGCGGCGAGGTGCTGCCGATCGCCTCGCCGCGCGAGGCGGTCGAGATCGCGCGATACAACCGGGATCGCCGGGTGGTGTTCTTTGCCGCCGGCTTCGAGACCACGACGGCGCCGGTCGCGGCCATGTTGATGGAAGGCGTACCCGACAATCTTTCGGTGCTGCTCGCCGGACGCCGGACATGGCCCGCGGTGGCCATGCTTCTCGAATCGGAGACGCCGGGTTTCGACGCGCTCGTTGCGCCCGGCCACGTCTCGACGGTCATGGGGCCCGAAGAGTGGGCCTTCGTGCCAGAAAGGCACGGCATCCCGGCGGCGGTTGCCGGATTTACCGCTGAAAGCCTGATCGCCGCGCTTCATTCGGTATTGCGCCAGCTCATCGAAGGATGTTGCTTTCTCGACAATTGCTATCCGGAACTGGTTCGACCGGGCGGAAATTCCGCGGCGCGACGCCAACTCGACGCGGTCATGGAGGTCGTCGATGCCAACTGGCGCGGGATCGGCGTCATTCCGGCCTCGGGCTTCGCGCTTAGGGAAGCCTTCCGCGCGCATGACGCGACGCGGCTTTATCCGTCCTTTGCCGACGCCGCGCGCAAGCGCGCCGGCCAGATGCCGCCCGGATGCGATTGCGCGCGCGTCGTCCTCGGGCGGATCTATCCCGATGAATGCGTATTGTACGGACGCGCCTGCACGCCGCGCACGCCGGTAGGACCCTGCATGGTATCCGACGAGGGCGCTTGCCGGATCTGGTGGTCGAGCGGCGTGCGCACCGCGCGCAAGCGGGTTCTCGAGCCTTCGGCTTCCTAGCGGCAGGGCGGCGTCCTTGACGGACCAGGTCGCGCGAAAGTGGGTCATGAGCGGCCGCGTCCAAGGCGTCGGCTTTCGGCCCTTCGTCTATCGCCTCGCCAAGCGCTGGCGGGTCCGCGGCTGGGTGCGCAACCGCGCCGGCGAGGTCGAGATACTCGCCCAGGGGCCGCTCGACGCGTTGCGCCGTTTCGGCGAGGCGCTGTTGGCCGAGGCGCCGCCGCTCGCGCGGCCGGAAATATTTTCCGAGCAACCGACCGAGCCCGAGCCTCTCGATGCATTCGAGATCCGCGAGAGCGCCACGGCCGAGACGGAGCATGTCCATGTGCCGCCCGATTATTTCGCGTGCAAGAGCTGTCTCGCCGAGCTGGACGACCCGCACGACCGGCGTTTCCGCTACCCCTTCATCAATTGCACCCAGTGCGGGCCGCGCTACACGCTGATCGAGCGCTTGCCTTACGACCGGGCCAACACCGCCATGGCGGGCTTCGTCCTCTGCTCGCGCTGCGCCGCCGAATATGGCGATCCGCTCGACCGCCGCTTCCATGCCGAGCCGGTCGCGTGCGCGCAATGCGGACCGCAGCTCGAATTCCGCGCGCCTCGTCGCTTCGATCTTCACGGTGAGGCCGCGCTCGCCGCCTGTGTCGCAGCGCTTCGATCCGGGCAGATCGTGGCCGTGAAAGGCATCGGCGGCTACCATTTGGTCTGCGATGC
>JASHRZ010000061.1 GCA_030037055.1 Alphaproteobacteria bacterium | reverse complement strand
TCTCCGGCCGATGCCGCACCGCCGGCGCCCGATCGCATGGTCGCCCTGCCCGCGGCCGCGGTGCTGGTCGCCGGCGTCAAGGAAGCGGCCTGGCTTTCGCCCGACGGCGAGATCGCGCTCCTGCCGGTCGCTGCGGCGGGCGCCCGCGCGCGGGCCGAGCCCCCCATCCTCTGTCATGCCCGCGCCACCGCGCGCCGTCTCGGCGTCCCCGCCTTTCCGGCGCTCGACGTGCTCGAGCTCTTCGCCTTCGTGCGCCCGGCGCAGTTCTGCCTGCCGACCCCGCGGGGCCTTGCCGCGGCGCTGGGTTTGGCGCCGCCGTGGCACGGCGCCAGCGATGCCGCGCTCTCGCTCGTCCTATCGGCGCAAGCCCTGCTGAGCGAGCTCGGCGCCGCCGCGCCCGATGCCGAGGCGCGCGCCGTCGCGCTCGCCATGGAGCGCGGCGACTGGGCCTGGAGCAAATTCGTGCTGGCGGCGCTGGGCGAGGCGCCCGAGGGTGCCGCGCCGGCCGGGCTCGCCGCCTGGCGTAAGCTGCCGGAATGGGCCGAGCAGGCGCCGCTTCCGCCAGCGGGCAACATTCCGGTGGAGGAGAGCGAGACGCGTCGCCGCCTCGCCGAGCTGCTCGGCGCAGGGGCCGAGGCGCGGCCGCAACAGGCCGATTACGCCGCCGCGGTGAGCGCCGCCTTTCGCCCGCGCGCGGTCGTGGACGAGCCGCGCCTCGTGCTCGCCGAGGCCGGCACCGGCGTGGGCAAGACCCTGGGCTACGTCGCGCCGGCGAGCCTTTGGGCGGAGAAGAATAGGGGCGCGGTTTGGATCTCGACATATACCCGCAATTTGCAGCATCAGATCGCGGGCGAGCTCGATCGGCTCTACCCGAGCGCTGCGGAGAAGAACCGTCGCGTCGTGCTGCGCAAGGGCCGCGAGAACTATCTCTGCCTGCTCAATTTCGAGGAGGGCGTCGCGGCGCTGCCGATGCGGCCTTACGACGCCGCCGCGCTCGGCATCATGGCGCGCTGGATAGCGGCGACGCGCGAGGGCGACATGGTCGGCGGCGATTTTCCCGGCTGGCTGCCCGACGTCATCGGCCGCGCCCGCAGCCTCGGTCTCTCCGACCGGCGTGGCGAGTGCATCCACAGCGTCTGCCCGCATTGCCACCGCTGCTTCGTCGAGAAGAGCATCCGCCGCGCCCGGCGCGCGCGCATCGTCGTCGCCAACCACGCGCTGGTGATGGTGCAGGCGGCGCTCGGCGGGCTTGACGACAGCTACCTGCCGACGCGCTACGTCTTCGACGAAGGGCATCACGTCTTCGACGCCGCCGACAGCACCTTCTCACTGGCGCTGACCGGGCAGGAGGCGGCGGAGCTGCGCCGCTGGATCCTCGGCGCCGAGCAGCGCGCCCGCGGCCGTGCCCGCGGGCTGCGCCGCCGACTCGAGGATCTCGTCGTCGGCGATGATGCCGCCGAGCGCGCGCTTGCCGCGGTGCTGGTCGGCGCGCGCCAGCTACCCGGCGAGGGCTGGGCCCAGCGCCTTGCCGAAGCGCGGCCGATGCACGCGACCGAGGCGTTTCTCGCGCTGGTGCGCCAGCAGGTGCTGGCGCGCGCCGCCGAGCGCGACCAGGGCTACAGCCTCGAGACCGAGCTGCGCCCGGCGATCGACGGGCTGGTCGAAGCGGGCGAGGCGCTGGCGCTGGCGCTGGAGAAGATCTCGATCCCGATGCGCCTTCTGGCCGGGCGGCTCAAGGGGCGGCTCGCCGAGGACGCGGCCGAGCTCGACCAGGGCGCGCGCATGCGCATCGAGGCGGCGGTGCTCGGCCTCGAGCGCCGCGCAGTGGTCGAGCTCGGCGGCTGGCAGCGCGCGCTGCGCGAGATCGGCGCGGCGCAGCCGGAGGAATTCGTCGATTGGCTTTCCATCGAGCGCGACGGCGGCCACGAGATTGATGTCGGCATGCATCGCCACTGGATCGACCCGACGCGACCTTTCGCCGAGCTTGTCGCCAAGCCGGCCCATGGCGTGCTCGTCACCTCGGCGACGCTGACCGACGGCAGCGGCGATCCCGTGCGCGACTGGGAGGCGGCCGAGGCGCGCAGCGGCGCCCGGCATCTTGCCGGCCCGGCGTTGCGCGTGCGCGTGCCGTCGCCCTTCGACTATGGGGCGCAGACGCGCGTCTTCGTCGTCACCGATGTGCGCCGCGACGAGCCGGCGCAGGTCGCCGCCGCCTATCGCGAGCTGTTCCTGGCGGCGGGCGGCGGCGGGCTCGGCCTCTTCACCGCCATTGCCCGGCTGCGCGCGGTGCATCAGCGCATCGCCGGCGCGCTCGAGGAGGCCGGCATTCCGCTGCTGGCGCAGCATGTGGACGGCATGGACATCTCGACGCTCGTCGACATCTTCCGCGCCGAGGAGGATGCCTGCCTGCTCGGCACCGACGCCGTCCGTGACGGACTCGACGTCCCCGGCCGCTCGCTGCGCCTCATCGTCTTCGACCGCGTCCCCTGGCCGCGGCCGGACATCCTGCACAAAGCGCGACGCGCCGCCTTCGGCGGCGCGCGCTATGACGACATGATCACACGGCTGCGCCTCAAGCAGGCCTTCGGCCGCCTGGTGCGTCGTGCCGATGACAGCGGCGTCTTCGTCCTGCTCGACGCGCAGATGCCGTCCCGGCTCGCCGGCGCCTTTCCCGAGGGCGTCGATCTCGAGCGTCTTGGCCTCAAGGAGGCGATCGAACGGACGGCGGCGTTCCTCAGGCGCTAATAGAGCACCTGCCGTGAGCGCGGCGCCTCCTCTGCATCATAGCGCGCGGCGTCGACGCGCCCCGCCGTTGCCGCCTCGAGCAGCCTGCCCATGCTCGGCACCGCCTCCGCGTCTGCGAAATTCGCCGGGTTCCACAGCCCGGCGCGCAGCAGCGCGCGCGGGCATTGCACGAAAACCTCGTCGATGGCAATGCGCAGAACGGATTTGGGCGGTTTGCCGGCGAAGGTGAAGCGCTCGATCAGCGCGGGATCGACGGTGATCTCCGCGCGGCCGTTGACGCGCAGCGTCTGGTCGGCGCCGGGCACCAGGAACAGCAGCGCCACGGCCGGATTCTCGACAATATTGCGCAGGCTATCGATGCGGTTGTTGCCGCGACGGTCGGGCAAAAGCAGCGTCTTGTCGTCGGCGATAGCGACGAAGCCCGGCTGATCGCCGCGCGGCGTGCAGTCGCCGCCCTTGGCGCCGCTGGTGGCGAGGATCAGGAAGGGCGAGGCGGCGATGAAGGCGCGGCTCGCCGCGTCCAGCCGGTCGCGCTGCTTCAGCAGCGCTCGCTCGCTCGGCTTTTCGTAGAGGCGCTCGAGCGCCTCGAGCGTGGTGATCGCATGGGCGTCGGTCATGGCGGCCTCGCGGCCGAGCATAGAGGCAGCTCCCGCGCAGGGCCAGCCCGCCGGCGCGGCTCAGTGGCCGCGCAGCCGCTCGATCGCGGTGACGATGAGGCCGGCGGCGAGCAGGACAAGCAGGAACCCGCTCACCTGCGCCACGATCGACACGGGTCCCGCCGTCGCGGCGAGCGATGCGGCGTGACCGTGCGAACTCAGCAGAAATATTGCGACTGGTGGCATGCCATCATTTAGCCGCTTTTCCTGACGGCCGGTCAAGACTGACATAAGAAAGGCACAAAACGAAAAATAAAATCGGGTGATGGCATAATATTTATCGATATTTTTATTTACGGTTCGCAAGCTCGACCGCGACCGCGAGATGGCCGCGTCGCTCGGATTGACGTCTCGGACGGGTTGACCCTCTCGCGCCGCCCCGGCATGGTGGCGGCCGCATCCGTTCGAGGTTCGCCATGATCGACCCCCATGCCGCCCTGATCTACACGATGATGCTGGTCTCCGCCGCCGATACCAAGATGACCGACAACGAGCTGCAAATCATCGGCGATATCGTCAATCACCTGCCGGCGTTCCGCGATTACGACCGCCAGCGCTTCACCAAGGACCTTAAGGAATGCGCCCAGCTTCTCGCTAAGGATGACGGATTCGAGCAGGCGCTCAAGGGCATCAAGAATGCGCTGCCGCAGAAGTTGCGCGAGACGGCCTATGCGGTGGCTTGCGATGTCGCCGCCGCCGACGGCGAGGCGAGCCAGGAGGAGCTCCGCGTTCTGGAGCTGCTGCGCCACCGCCTCGGCATTGACCGGCTGATCGCCGCCGGCATCGAGCGCGGTGCCCGCGCCCGTTTCGCCACCGCTTGAAGCGCGCCTTCCGCCGCCTTCTTCCGCCTGGCAGCACTCCCGTGATTATGCTGCTAACCGGTTGACTCCCTTAATTTTTTCTTGAGTGACCCGGGTCTATCATGAAAACTCGTTGACGGAAAGGACCGCCTCTCGAGGAGACACTGCCAATGCGTGCGCTGGAGCTGCAGCTCAAGGGTTGGCGGAAGGTCAGCGCATTGATCTATTACCGGATACCCGATCATCCGAGCGTGCTGCAGAGTTTTCTGCATCAGCTCTACGACTATCCGCCGGACTACCCGTCGCTGCAAAAGTTCCTGCGTTTCTGGGAAGAGCGGCTCGACGGCCCGATCCATTCGGTCGAGATCGCCACCGCCGAAATGATCGGACCTGCCGAATTCCGCTACGCCAACGGAGTCTGGCAGCTCCACTGACGCCCATCGCGGGCGCCCCCGCCGGCGCGCAGGCAACCCAAGGCGGCAAATAGCGGCCGGAAACAGCCGGTCCGCCCCGGCGGTCCCTTGCAGGCGCCGCGCGCAGAAGCCAGTCTCGCCGCATGTCACATCCCGCCACGTCGATGCCGCAGCGTGCCGACAGTCGACCGGCCACCGGATCCTCCGAGCGGCCGGTCGCGGTGTGGCTCATCGCCTGTTGCGCCATGATCTTCCTGATGGTGGTGATCGGCGGCGTGACCCGGCTCACCGAATCCGGCCTATCAATCACCGAATGGCAGCCGGTGATCGGCGTAGTGCCGCCGCTTGACGCGGCGCAATGGCAAGACGCGTTCGCCAAGTACCGCGCCATTCCGCAATACCGCGCCATCCATCCCGAGATGACGCTCGACGCATTCAAGTGGATCTTCTTCTGGGAATATCTGCATCGGCTGTGGGGACGGCTGATCGGCGCGGTCTTTGCCCTGCCCTTCGTCTATTTCCTGCTGCGCGGCCGCCTCTCGCGCCGGCTCGCGCCGAAGCTCTCCGGCCTTTTCGCGCTCGGGGCGCTGCAAGGCGCGCTTGGCTGGTACATGGTCGAGAGCGGCCTTTCCGCGCGCATCGAGGTGAGCCAGTACCGCCTCGCCGCGCATCTGCTGGCGGCGGTGATCATTTACGGCGCGATGCTCTGGGTGGCGCTCGACCTGCTCGCGCCCGGCGAGGGCCTTTCGCGGCGCGCCGGCCTGCGTCGCGGCCTCAGCGCGGCGCTCGCGCTCCTTCTGCTGACCTTGACCGCCGGCGCCTTCGTCGCCGGCCTGCGCGCCGGCTACATTTACAACACCTTCCCGCTGATGGCGGGTGGCTTCGCGCCGGCGGAGTATTGGCAGCTCGCGCCCTGGTATCGGAACTGGTTCGAGAACCCGGCTGCGGCGCAGTTCGATCATCGCCTGCTCGCCGAGACGACCTGGCTCGCCATCGCCGCGCTGTGGCTTTACGGCCGGCGCCTCGACCTTCCGCGCGGCGCTCGGACCGCGCTGCACGCGCTCTTCGCCATGGCGACGCTGCAGGCGGGGCTCGGCGTCGCGACGCTTCTCCTGGTGGTGCCGGTGCCGGTCGCGGTGGCGCATCAGGCGGGCGCGATCCTGCTCGTCACCGCGGCGGTGGTAGCGCGCCACGCGCTGCGAGGCGGGCGCTAGCCCCTCGCGGGGCGCCGGGCTCGGCGGTATAGTTGCGCGGTGGCGGAGGATAAGGGAATGGCGGAGTTTCCGTTGAAGACCCTGGCCGATTGGCGTGCGCTGGCCGAGATGGAGCTCGGCGGCAAGAGCCTCGACACGCTGACCTGGCAGACGCCCGAGGGCATCGCGGTGAAGCCGCTCTACACGGCCGAGGACCTGGAGACGCTCGAAACGCTTGGCAGCCTGCCGGGCTTTCCGCCGTATCTGCGCGGGCCCCGCGCCACCATGTATGCCAACCGGACCTGGACCATCCGGCAATATGCCGGCTTCTCCACCGCCGAGGAGTCCAACAGGTTCTACCGCGAGAATCTCAAGGCGGGGCAGATGGGGCTTTCCGTCGCCTTCGATCTCGCCACCCATCGCGGCTATGACAGCGACCATCCCCGCGTCGTAGGCGATGTCGGCAAGGCCGGTGTCGCCATCGACAGCGTCGAGGACATGAAGATCCTGTTCGACGGCATTCCGCTCGACAAGATGAGCGTTTCGATGACCATGAACGGCGCGGTTCTGCCGGTGCTGGCCGGCTACATTGTCGCCGCCGAAGAGCAGGGCGTGCCGCAGGAGAAGCTCTCCGGCACGATCCAGAACGACATCCTCAAGGAGTTCATGGTCCGCAACACCTATATCTACCCGCCGGCACCGTCGATGCGCATCGTCGCTGACATCATCGAATACACCGCGCAGCACATGCCGAAATTCAATTCGATCTCGATCTCCGGCTATCACATGCAGGAGGCCGGCGCGACCGCGGTGCAGGAGCTCGCCTTCACCCTCGCCGACGGGCTCGACTATGTCCGCGCCGCGCTCTCCAAGGGGCTCAAGATCGACGATTTCGCGCCGCGCCTTTCCTTCTTCTTCTGCATCGGCATGAATTTCTTCATGGAGGTCGCCAAGCTGCGCGCCGCGCGCCTGCTCTGGGCGCGCCTCATCGCGCCCTTTGCGCCGAAGAACCCCGCGAGCCTGGCGCTGCGCACGCATTGCCAGACCTCGGGGGTGAGCCTCACCGAGCAGGATCCCTACAACAACATCATCCGCACCACCATCGAGGCGCTGGCGGCGGTGCTCGGCGGCACGCAGTCGCTGCACACCAACGCCTTCGACGAGGCGCTGGCGCTGCCGACCCCGTTCTCCGCCAAGATCGCGCGCAACACCCAGCTCGTGCTGGCCGAGGAGAGCGGCGTCGGCCATGTCGTCGATCCCCTGGGGGGCAGCTATTACGTCGAGAGCCTGACCCATGCCGTCGCCGAGGCCGCCTGGTCGCTGATCCAGGAGGTCGAGGCGGTGGGCGGCATGACCAAGGCGGTCGAGAGCGGCATGCCCAAGCTCCGGATCGAGGAGTCCGCCGCGCGGCGCCAGGCGCGCATCGACCGCGGCGAGGAGGTCATCGTCGGCGTCAACAAGTACCGAAGCGAGGCGCCTGATCAGGTCGACATCCTCGACATCGACAACACCAAGGTCCGCGAGCAGCAGGTGGCGCGGCTCCGGCGCATCCGCGCGGCACGGGACGGCGAGCGTGTGGCGGCGGCGCTCAAGGCGCTCGGCGAGGCGGCGGCGAGCGGCTCCGGCAATCTGCTCGCGCTCGCCATCGCCGCGACGCGCGCGCGCGCCACGGTCGGCGAGATCTCCGATGCGCTGGAGCAGGTGTTCACCCGCCATCGCGCCACCATCCGCTCGGTCTCGGGCGTCTATGGCGCGCTCTACGAGGGGGATGAGGGCTATCGCCGCATCCAGCGCGAGATCGAGGCCTTCGCCGCCGCCGAGGGCCGCCGCCCGCGCATGCTGGTGGTGAAGCTCGGCCAGGACGGCCATGACCGCGGCGCCAAGGTGATCGCCACCGCCTTCGCCGATATCGGCTTCGACGTCGATGTCGGGCCGCTGTTCCAGACCCCGCAGGAGGCGGCGCGCCAGGCCGTCGAGAACGACGTCCATGTCGTCGGAGTGTCGAGCCAGGCTGCCGGGCACAAGACGCTGGTGCCCGAGCTCGCCGCCGCCTTGAAGCAGCAGGGCGCCGACGACATCCTCGTCGTCTGCGGTGGCGTCATACCGCCGCAGGATTACGAATTCCTGCGCAATGCCGGCGTCGCCGCGATCTATGGCCCCGGCACCAACATCCCGCTCGCAGCGAGCGAGATCCTGCGGCTCATCGAGAAGAAGCGGCTGGCGGCGTAGGCGGCGGTTTCCGCTGGGCCGACACGGTGCGTCCTTCGACCGCTCGCTCCGCTCGCGTTCAGGATGGGGCAATTTTGCGATCTGCAATGCAACTTCATCCCGAGCTGGCGCGCAGCGCGCGCGTCGAAGGACCACGGGCGCCCTGCAGCGAAAGCATGTCATAGAACCGTCGTAACCGACCGGCTTCCCGGATCGACCACGCAAGAGAAAGAGCCGCTGATGCCAGCGGCTCTTTAAGGCCAATTGGTGATGGGCTCAGCCGCCCGAGGCGGGGCCGGCCGGCGGCGGCGGCGGATTGCCGGTCGCCACCGTGTCGGGCGTCGAGGCCTGGTGATTGGCGCCGCAATCGGCGAAAGCGGGCATTGCCAGCCCAAAAAG
>JASHRZ010000563.1 GCA_030037055.1 Alphaproteobacteria bacterium | reverse complement strand
CGTACCGTTGGGCCGCACTAGCAGCGGCACCAGGACGCCGCGGGCGCGGATGCTCGGCAGGATATCGGAGACATCGGGCGCCTTCTTGCCGTGCCGCATATTGAGGGCGGAGACGGAGAGATGATCGAGGTCGATATGAGTGAGCTGCATGACAATGCTCCTGGCTTCGAGGATTTGCGCCTCAGGGGCGCGGGTCGTCCGCCCCGGCGGGCGGAGGTTCTGGTGTCACGGCGTGCTTGCCGAGCACGGCAGCCGCGCGGGCGAGCGTCGTCTCGGACTCGGTGATGCGGCCGGAAATGCGGGCCGCCTCGGCGTAGACCGAGAGCGGATATCGCGGCTCGAAATAGAGATCGCGCTCGATACCGAGGCCGAGCCTGCCCTTGACGCTCTGCAATTCGGAGAGGCTGACGTAACCCAATTCCGGGTGGCCCATGCCAAGATCACAGAGGCCGAACAGGATGTCGGGCTCGTGCGGCATCATCTCGGTGATGAGCCAGGTGGCGGCGCCGGAGGGGTCAAAGTATTTGATAACCGGAACGTGGTCGGTCTCGCGTTCGGCAGCGCCGTTGGCGAGAAGGCGCTCGGAAATGTCGTCGGCCATGAGGTCCATGGGCTCGCTCCTCCTCAGAACAGCGAGAGCTGGTTGCGGGCGTCGTCATCGAAGAGGCCGATATTGAGGGGCTTCTGCGGTTTGCGCGAGCTCAGCGGCGCCGCCAAGCGCAGCGCGAGGCGCTCGCGCAGGGTGACCGGCGCCACACCGGGAACGAGGGTCTGCTCGCCCTGCGGCGTCGGCTCGCTGAGAAGCGGCGCGTTCGCGCTCATGCCGCCGCTCCCATCTCCAAATTGCCAGCCGGCGCGAACGCGAGCAGAAAATCCGCCGCCTTGCTGGCTTGGCCGGCGGCGCGGAAGATCGCTCGGTTGTCCTCGCGCAGCACGTCCAGCCAGGATGCGAGATAGTCCGCGTGCCGCACGGTCGGCACGATGCCGAGCGAGGCACAGACGAAGGCGCTTGCCATCTCCGCCACCAGTTCCTCGCGCGCGTAGCTCTTTGAGCCGTTCGCCCCGGACTGGTCGCGGTCGAGCCGCGTGGGGTGCCCGGTCCAGTGACCGAGCTCATGAAAGCAGGTGCGGTAATAGTTGATCTGCTCGAAGAAAGCGGGCTGCGGCGGCACCTGGATGTAGTCGGCGCTCGGCACGTAGAAGGCGCGCTCACCGCCGATGCGAAAATCCGCATGCGTTGCCGCGATCAATGCCTCGGCATGCGGAATGATCTGGCGCTCGGGCAGCATGGGCGCGGCCGCCGAGGCGCTCGCCGGCAAGCCGTCGCACTGTTCCACGTTGAACACGGTGAAGCGCTTCAGGAACGGCACTGCCTCGGGCTCGCCCCCCTCCTTCTGCACGCGCTCAAGCTCGGCCTTCGGAATGAACCGGTCGGCGAAACAGACGCTGGTGCCGCGCTCGCCCTTGCGGACGTTGCCACCCAAGTCCAGCGCCTGCCGGAAGGTGAGCCAGCGTTGTGCGGCGAAACCCTTCTCGATGACTGCGCCCCAGAGGATCAGGATGTTGACCCCGGAATAGCGGCGGCCGGTGGCGGCATTCTTGGGTAGCTCCAAGCCAGACTTGGCGCGGCCCCAGGGCTGAACCCAGGGAAAGCGCCCCTGCTCAAGCTCGGCGATGATCTTGTCGGTGACCTCCTGATAGAGGCTCCCGCGCTCTCCGCTGCTCCGCTCTTTGCTCTTCCCGCTCATGCGCAAGCCTCCGCTCGCAAAAAACCTCGCAGCCTTTCCCCGGAAGCGGGGTGGGCGGCGAAATGCGACCGGAGAGGCCCGCCGCAGGCGGGCCGCACCCGAAGGGCCGGAACGAAGTGGAGGACCTGGAGCGGAGCGGAGGGTTGCGGCACGCCGAGGACGGGCCTAGAAGGGAGCGCCGCCCACCTCGCGCCCGGGGAAAGGCCAACCCAAGACTTCGCCGCGCAAACGCGCGGCGTCCATCGGAGCCCGCGCAGCGGGCGATGCGCCAGGGATCGAAGCCCGAAGGGCGGAGACGCCTCTTGGCGGCTCGGTTCACGAGAGCCCGGCGCGCGCGAAGCGCGCGGGCGCCCAGAATTATTTCAAAAGACGGAGGTAGCCCTTTTGCATTAATTGGCGGCCGCGTCGAAGTGCGCGCCGCATGCGATCTCGTAAGTAGTCGCCGCGATTGGTCCAGTCGGCATTGACACGACGCCGATCGAGAACTGCTCCAGCAATGTCACGCTGTGACGCCGTTGCTAAATATCCATCGAGCACCTGGAGAACGAAGCCTAGGCGAGCCGAGCGCGGATCGGGAGGATGGAGGCGTTCCGAAAGATCGCCCGTCCTCACGAGGGCGTTGAACTGGCGCATAAGTAGAAGCCGGCGCTCGACGAACGGCAACGGCAGAATCGCATCGGTCAGCAAGCTCGCTCCACGCAGCAGATGGGCTCCAGTAGCAGAGAGCTGGAGGCGGCGAGCTCCATTTGCGAATAGAATATGCTGCGTGCCGTCCTCCGAGCGGATAACCGCCATTCGGCAGTTAAGCAAAGAGA
>JASHRZ010000562.1 GCA_030037055.1 Alphaproteobacteria bacterium | reverse complement strand
CCCGGCCAGCTTCTCCATTCTGATCCGGGGCTGGCGGGTGCCGAATGCCGGCATGGCGCCCAGCCGGGAGGGCATGCGGATCGGATCCGGTCCGCATCGAGCGTCGGGCGCGCGCTCTTATCTCATCGTAATCGCCCGCGATCGCCGGCGCGCCGCCGAGCTGCTGGCGGGAGGGACTCCGGATCGCGTTTTCGTGGTGTCGACGCGGCAAAGCTGCGCGCCGCGCTCAATGCCGCCGGCCGCGCCGACCCGTCTCCGGCGGCGCGTGGCGCCGCGCCTCCTGCCCGCCGCGCCTTTTGCGCTCGCCCGTGCTATCCTTATGCGCGGGAAGGAGACCGGCCATGGAGGTCATGCCGCTTGCGCGGGGCTTTGCAGCAGAGCTCGGCGGTGTCGGCCTCATCGACGTCGCGTCGAGCGAGGCCGCCTATCGCGCGGTGCGCGCCGCCTTCGAGACGCATTCGGTTCTGGTGTTCCGCGGCCAGCGGGTCAGCGACGACATCCAGGCAGCCTATTCCCGCGCCTTCGGCCCGCTCGAGCTGGTCAAGGTCGGATCCGTCGGCCACGGCACTTTCTACAGCCGGCTCAACAACCTCGCCGAGGACGGCGGCGTCGTGCCGGAGAACGACCGCCAGATCTGGCGCGCGCGGGCGAACCAGCTCTGGCACACCGACAGCTCCTTCAAAGAGACCCCGGCGCTCGCCTCGGTCCTGTCGGCGCGCACCTTGCCGAGCGCCGGCGGCGAGACCGAATTCACCTCGACCCGGCTCGCCTGGGAGCGACTGCCCGATGCGCGCAAGGCGCTTCTGGAGAATGCCGTCGTCACCCATTCTTACGCGAATTCGCGCGACCGGATCCATCCGGAGCTGATGACGGCGGCCGAGCGCGCGGCACTGCCGCCGGTGCGCTGGCGCATGACCTGGCGGAACCCGGTGCATGGCCGTCGCGCGCTCTACATCGCTTCCCACGCCTATGCGATCGACGGCATGGGCGACAACGAGGCGAAGGCAGTCTTGGCCGAGCTTATCGCCGAGGCAACGCGGCCCGAGGTGACCTATCTCCACCGCTGGCATCCAGGCGATGTGGTGATGTGGGACAACCGCGCCACCATGCATCGCGGCCGTCCTTGGCCGCTCGATGAGCCGCGGGTGATGGTGCGTACCACCATCCAGGCGCGCGACGAGGACGGGCTCGCAGCGCTGCGGCCGGCCTGAGGGGACGCCGCTACCCCCGATTCATCCGGTTCTCGACGAGATCCGTCACCACACCGGGATCGGCCAGCGTCGAGACGTCGCCAAGCTGGCCGTGCTCGTTGGCCGCGATCTTGCGCAGGATGCGGCGCATGATCTTGCCGCTGCGCGTCTTGGGCAGGTTGGGTGCCCATTGGATGAGGTCGGGCGCGGCGATCGGGCTGATGTGCTTGCGCACCCAGCCGATCAGCTCCTTGCGCAGTGCCTCGCTCGGCTCATGGCCGGACTTCAAGGTGACATAGGCATAGATGCCCTGCCCCTTCACGTCGTGCGGATAGCCCACCACCGCCGCTTCGGCGACCTTCTGATGCGCTACCAGGGCGCTCTCCACTTCGGCGGTGCCGAGCCGGTGGCCGGCGACGTTGATGACGTCGTCGACGCGGCCGGTGATCCAGTAGTAATCGTCCTCGTCGCGCCGCGCGCCGTCGCCGGTGAAGTATTTGCCGGGGAACGCCTTGAAATAGGTCTCGACGAAGCGCTGGTGGTCGCCGAAGACCGTGCGCATTATCCCGGGCCAGGCTTCGGCGATGCAGAGATTGCCCTCGGCCGCGCCCTCGAGATGCTTGCCCTCATTGTCGACCAGCACCGGCTTGACGCCGAAGAACGGCCGCGTCGCTGAGCCCGGCTTCAGCGGCGTAGCGCCCGGCAGCGGCGTGATCAGAATCCCGCCGGTCTCGGTCTGCCACCAGGTGTCGACGATCGGCACGCGGCCCTCGCCGACGACGCGGTGATACCACAGCCAGGCTTCGGGATTGATCGGCTCGCCCACTGTGCCCAAGAGCTTCAGCGATTTGCGCGAGGTCTTGGCGACGAAATGCTCGCCTTCGCGCATCAGCGCGCGGATGGCGGTGGGGGCGGTGTAGAAGATGTTGACCTTGTGCTTGTCGATCACCTGCCAGAAGCGCGACGGGTCGGGATAGTTGGGCACGCCCTCAAACATTACCGTCGTGGCGCCGTTGGCGAGCGGCCCGTAGACGATGTAGCTGTGGCCGGTCACCCAGCCGACATCCGCCGTGCACCAGTAGACGTCGCCGTCGTGATAGTCGAAGACGTATTGATGCGACATCGCCGTGAAGAGGAGGTAGCCGCCAGTAGTGTGCAGGACGCCTTTCGGCTTTCCGGTCGAGCCCGAGGTGTAGAGGATGAACAGCGGATCTTCCGCGCCCATCTCCGCCGGCGCGCAGTCCTTCGCTGCCGCCGCCATCGCCTCGTGATACCAGACGTCGCGACCTTCGACCCAGCCGACAGCGCCGCCGGTGCGGCGCACGACGATCACCGTCCTGACCCCGGGACATTGCTTCAGCGCCTCGTCGGTATTGGCCTTGAGCAGCACCTTGCGCCCGCCGCGCAGTCCCTCATCGGCGGTGATCACAATGTCGGATCGACAATCCTGGATGCGGCCGACCAGGCTGTCGGGCGAGAAGCCGCCGAAGACCACGGAATGGATGGCGCCGATGCGCGCGCAGGCGAGCATGGCGAAGGCCGTTTCCGGGATCATCGGCATGTAGATGGTGACGCGATCGCCTTTCTTGACGCCGCGCGACAGCAGCACGTTGGCGAGGCGGGAGACGTTCTCATACAGCTCGGCATAGCTCACATGCCGATGCTCCTCGGGGCTGTCGCCTTCCCACAGGATCGCCGTCTGGTCGGCGCGCTCGGCGAGATGCCGGTCGATGCAGTTGTAGGATGCGTTGAGCATCCCGTCCTCGAACCATTTGATCGCGACATCGCCGGTGAAGCGCGCGTTCTTCACCTTGGTGAAGGGCTTGATCCAGTGCAGCCGCTTGGCCTGCTCGCGCCAGAATCGGTCGGGATCCCTAAGCGACTGCTCGTAGAGCTTGAAATATTGCGCCTCATCGACCCAAGCGGTGCGGGCGACCGCCTCGGGCACGGGAAACACGGTCGTGCTGGACATGACGGCTTCGCTCCCGATCTGACGGCGGTTCATCCGCCTCGCTTGTTGTCGCCGATGAACCAATTTAAGGCGGCGGGGCCCGCCGAGACAAGAAGCGCCGGGAGGATGTCCAGGGCGATGCTGTCGCATTCTTCCCCGGCACCGACACGAGACCGTACGCTATTTGTTCCGCTGCATGCGTTCGTATGATAATAACGATCATTTGCGCAACTCAGGATTTATAGTAATTTAAGATAAATTTACTAGTTTCTAGCGATAAATTCTATGAAGCGTGTCCCTGGTCCGGCGCGCTCTTGGCCCGTTTCGGGGATGCCGGCGCGTGTCGACGCAAACACGTGGATCCTCGTACGGCATGCCATTGAGCAACGCGCCGCCCGTTGCCCCCAAACAGGGGACCCGGCTGCGGGGGGCTGCGCCGGGTCCCCATCCACGCCGCGAGGGAGGCGGCGTCGATTGGCCGTCGATGCTATTTGGCGATCGCGCCCTCGTCGACATGCGCGCCGTTGAGCGCCGGCGGCGAAAACGGGCCATGGCCGGTGGCGATCAGTGCCGCTTGTGTGCGGTTGGAAACGCGCAGCCGCTTGATGATCTGCTTTACATGCGCCTTGACCGTGCTCTCCGACATCGAGAGCGCGTCGGCGATGAGCTTGTTCGACTTGCCCTGCGAGATCAGGCCGAGCACGTCGCGCTGGCGGCGCGTCAGCTCGGACCATGGCTCGATCGGGCGACCCTCGCCGTCCCAACCCGCATGGCGCTGCGCCGTCGCATCGAGCAGCGAGGACGGAACATAGACGCCGCCCGCGAACACGAGATCGAGCGCGCCGATCAGCACCTTGAGGCTGAGGCTTGTCGGCAGAAAGCCGCGCGCTCCGGCGGAGAGAACCTGCCGCGCGCGATGCGGGTTGCCGTTCTCGGCCACGACCACGACGGGCGCATTCGGCAGCCTCTCGCGCAGAATCTCGAGTTGGGCGAGGTCAACACGCTCGGCCGTCGCCGCGCCGATGACGATGAGGTCGACGGTTTCCCCGAGTTTGGTGCCGTGCAGCAGTTCTTCGGCGGTGGTGAACGCGCCCACGCGCCAATGTGGATTGTGCTGCGCCAGCGCCAGATGGAGGCATTCGCCGCGCAGCCGGCTGTGATCGATGATGGCCAGGCCGCGGGCCACCGCCGGGACGGCGTCGCCCTCGCCAGTCGATGCTCTGGGGAGATTCAAGTCGCTACCCCATCGAGACGCCCCACCTGCCCCTCCACCCCGCGGTCGACCATGGGCAATACAAGCTCGCGGCCCGTTGCGTCGCCGCAGCGCCGGCATATTTGTCAACTTCTCCGACCCGCAGCATCGGCGGACGAGCAACCCAAATGAAGTAATTAATTGTGAGGTTTTGTAACAATGTGTATCAATTAGGGTTATTAAGCTCCTGTTCATAAAATGCCGTCAATCTGCGCCCA
>JASHRZ010000060.1 GCA_030037055.1 Alphaproteobacteria bacterium | reverse complement strand
GCCCTGGTGTAGCGGCACTCCGGATAGTTCGAGCAGCCGACGAAGGCGCCGAACTTGCCGAGCTTCAGGCTGAGGCGCCCGGCGCCGCAGACGGGGCAGAGCCGCGGGTCGCGGCCGTCCGGCTGCGGCGGAAAGAAATGGGGCCCCAGATCCGCGTCGAGCGCGTCCAGCACTTGGGTGATCGAGAGGTCCTTGGTACCGGCCACCGCGGCCGAAAAGTCGCGCCAGAATTCCTCCAGCACCTTCTGCCAGGCGATGCGGCCGTCGGAGATCTCGTCGAGCTTGTTCTCGAGATCGGCGGTGAAATTGTACTCAATATAACGTTCGAAAAAGCTCTCGAGGAAGGCGGTGACGACGCGGCCGCGGTCCTCGGGGATGAAGCGCTTCTTGTCGAGTCGGACATAGTTGCGGTCCTGCAGCACCTGCAGGATCGAGGCGTAGGTCGAGGGCCGGCCGATGCCGAGCTCCTCAAGCTTCTTGACCAGGCTCGCCTCGCTGTAGCGCGGCGGCGGCTGCGTGAAATGCTGCTGCGGGTCGACCTTGCCGCGCTCGAGCGCGTCGCGCTCGCCGAGCGGCGGCAGGCGGCGGTTCTCGTCATCCTCCTCGGTGTCGTCCTCGTCCTCGCGATAGAGCGTGAGGAAGCCGTCGAAGACGATGGTCGAGCCGGTGGCGCGGAACTGCAGCGTCCGATCCGCCGAAGCGATGTCGACCGCGACCTGGTCGATCACCGCCGGCGACATCTGGCTCGCTACGGCCCGCTTCCAGATCAGCTCGTAGAGCGCGAGCTGGTCGGGCTCGAGATCGCGCCCCACCTTCTCCGGCAGGCCGAACAGGTCGGTCGGCCGGATCGCCTCATGCGCTTCCTGCGCGTTCTTCGCCTGCGTCTTGTAGAGGCGCGGCTCGGAGGGCCTGTAGGCCTCGCCGTAGCGCGCGTCGATGAGCCGGCGCGCCGCAGCGATCGCCTCGGCCGACATGCCGACGCCGTCGGTGCGCATATAGGTGATGAGGCCGACCGTCTCGCCGAAGATGTCGACGCCCTCATAGAGCCGCTGCGCGATGCGCATGGTGCGGCTTGCGCCAAAGTCGAGCTTGCGCGAGGCTTCCTGCTGCAGCGTCGAGGTGGTGAAGGGCGGCGGCGGGTTGCGCCGGATCTGCTTCTTCTCGATCGCCACGACGCTGTAGCGGCGCTGGCGCAGGATCCGCTCGGCGGCGGCGCGCGCCGCTCCCTCGTCGGCGATGTCGAACTTGTCGAGCCGCTTGCCGTCGAGATGGGTGAGGCGGGCGGTGAAGCGCTCGCCCGAGGGCGTGGCGAACTCGACCTCGACGGTCCAGTATTCCCGCGCCTTGAACTTCTCGATCTCGCTCTCGCGATCGCAGATGAGGCGCAGCGCCACCGACTGCACCCGGCCGGCCGAGCGGCTGCCCGGGAGCTTGCGCCACAGCACTGGCGACAGCGTGAAGCCTACGAGATAATCGAGCGCGCGGCGCGCCAGATAGGCGTCGACCAGCTCGCGGTTGAGCGTGCGCGGATGGCGGAAAGCGTCGAGCACGGCCGCTTTGGTGACCTCGTTGAAGACGACGCGCTTCACATCGACGCCTTTGAGCGCCTTGCGCTGCTTCAGCACTTCCTGGATGTGCCAGGAGATCGCCTCGCCTTCGCGGTCGGGGTCGGTGGCGAGATAGACGTGCTCGGCGCCTTTAACCGCCGCCGCGATGTCCTTGAGCCGCTTCTCCGCCTTGCCGTCGACCTGCCAGGACATGGCGAAATGCTCATTGGGCCGCACCGAGCCGTCCTTGGGCGGCAGGTCGCGGACATGGCCGTAGCTCGCCAGGACCTTGAAGCCTTTGCCGAGGTATTTGTTGATGGTTTTCGCCTTTGCGGGCGATTCGACGATGACGACGTTCATAGGTTAATTCGGGTCCCGGAGCCGGGCACAGATAATTCCGCAAGCTCGTTAAAGCAAGGCTACCTTTCGGGACAAGCCGTTCCCGCAGATGCCAATTGGAATGAAAAACAATTTCCAATATATTGACATTTAAGTAAATTTCGTCACTCGAGCTACCAGCGCCACCTGATGGCCGGCCTGGATGGCTCGTCGACCGGCACCGGATGCTCAGCACCCCGGCCGAGCGCAAGCGCCGGCTCCGCCGGGCCGGGTGGCGCAAATTCCGGCTCGGGAGGCGGGCTCGGCTGTGCCGGGCGGCGGGCGCGAGATGCGCGTCAATTGCGGCGAGCACGTCGTCGGCGGTCTCTGTCAGCGTGGCGGACCTTGGCGCCGCGGCAGCGAGGGTCGAGCGGCGAGGTTGGCACTGCGAAGACTTCGCGGCCTTGCTTCCAAGGCGGGTGATGAGCGAGCCAGAGCGCAGCGCCGCTGCGCGGCGTGCTGCTGGCGGGGATGCCGGTCGGGACCGAGCGCTAGGCGCGGCACTTCCCCCGGCGCAACCGCCGCCTCGACCACAAGCATGCACCCCCAACGTGGTGCCGGAGATGATGCGTTGGCCGGGCGTTGCGCGCGCGCACCACCGCGATCGCCGGCCGGCGCAGCAGCGCCGCCTCGCCGCCGGGCGACAGCGGCGGCGCGTCCTCGACCGCCGCTAGCAGCGGCGGATCGTCCGGCTCGCCCCAGACGACGAGCTCGCGCCGGCGCGTTCGAGCGCGGCGAGCTCGCGCTCGGCCGCCGGTTTGCCGCAGATGCCGAGCGGACGCTGGCGTCCGGCGTTGCGGGCAAGCTCGGGCAGCGCGTCGAGCGCCGCCGCGGCTGAGCCGAAGCACGCCAGCAGCTGGTAGAAGGTGATGGGCCCGACATTCCCGCTGCGGATGAAGCACAGCCAATCCGATCTCCGATGGTTGAGCGTACGCGCGGCGGGCGGCATGGCAACAAGCGCCGAAATCGCCCTTCGCGCAATACCTGGTTCGCTCGCCTCGCTCGTTCTGGGCTCGTCAATCGGGTGTTATGTCCCGGATTTTTCCCTGCGGGAATTCGACCATGGCCTCGCCGGTGGCGACCCTCTCGTCGTGCTGATTGCGCACCGTGACGTCGATCAGCACCCAGCGCGACTTTGCGGTGGTCTGCTTCGATTTGATGACGCCGGTGGGCTGGATGGTATCGCCCGGCCTCACCGGCGTGAGCCAACGCGTCTCGAGACGGCGATGAATGGCGCCCGCCGGATAGGCCCAGTCGGTCAGCATGCGCGAGATCAGGCCGAAATTGGCCATGCCGTGCATGATGATCCCGCCGAAATTGGTCTTGCCGAAATTGCCCTTCATGTAGTCGTCGTCAAGGTGCAACGGGTTGTAGTCGAGCGAGGCGTCGCAAAACAGCCGGATCGACTCCCGCGAGACTGCAAACTTCGGACCGTCGATAACGTCGCCTGCGCTGAGCGTGTCGAAACTGGTGGTCATTGAGGCTTCTCCTCAGAGAGGGCGGATGGTGTGGCCGCGGCCCGAGCAAATCACCTCGCCGCGCTGATTGAAGAAGACGTTGTCATGCACCACGAACAGTCTTTCGCGCTTGATGAATTTGTCGAGGGCGCGCGCCTGCAACGTGATCGTGTCGCCGGGGCGCGCGGGAAGATTGTAGCTCCAGGACTGCCCTGCATTGATGGTGCCGGGGCTGCGCATCCAGTCATCGGCCGGCGTGCAGGCGAACATCAGGAGGATGTGGATCGAGGGCGGCGCGATCAGTCCGCCGAACGGACCGGCCTTAGCGGCGGCTTCATCGAGATAGAGCGGGTTGGTCTCGCCGACGGCCTTGCAGTAGAGCGCGATGGCTTCCTGTGTCAGCGTGTAGGGCAAGGTTTTGCGCGCCTCGCCGGGGACGATGTCGTCCCAGAGCTTGCGCAAGCTTGCGTCCTTCCAAAAATCGGTCTCGAAAGCTGCTTGTGCGGGCAAGGCTTTGTCCATCGCACCGTCCCCCCTTGTTGATCGCGTTGCGACGCTTGCTACGGCAAAGGCTCGCCCCTGACAAGCTGCGTGAGCCTGTCCTTTGGCCGGCTGCCGCGCTATGGTTTTTTCATCGGTAGGTGGCGCCGCGGCGACGGCGGTGAAGCGGTGCCGCGGAGATTGCCGGCGCGGCCCTGCAGGCCCTCCGCCGGGAGACAGAGGTATATGTTAATGGGGTAGTTCGCTCCCGGCGTCGCAAGGAGCAGGCAAAGGATGGCGCGTAGGCTGATCAATTCCGGCATTGTCGTCACGCTCGACGGTGCCGTGCCGGTTCTGCGCCGGGGCGACGTGCTGATCGAGGGCACGCGCATCGCCCTCGTGGCGGCGGAGACGCCGATTGGACGATCCCCGAATATCTTCACGCCATGCATGCGAGCATCGCGCCGGGCTTCGCGCCTTAGGACATCTTCATCGCCAATCTCGTCGTTGCCTTGAGCCAGCTCGACGCCGCCGTCACCACCATGATCGATTGGTGCCACAACAATGCGACCCCCGCGCATACCGACGCGGCCGTCGACGGCCTGCCGGAGAACGGCATCCGCGCGCTCTTCCTGCACGGCTCGCCCAAGCCCGATCCGAAGCCGGGACAGCGGCATTTCAGCGAGATCCCGCATCCACGGGCCGAGATCGAGCGGCCGGCGCGCGGCCGCATCGGCGGACGCGACGGGCGCGTCGGCCTCGGCATGGCCATCCTCAGCCCCGCCTATTCCACTTACGAGGTGAGCCGGCACGATGTCGCGCTGGCGCGCGAGCTCGCGATGATCTGCAGCATGCATGTCGGCGGCGGCGCCATGCGCACGCCCGACGGCTTTCCGCGCCTCGTTGCCGAGGGGCTGATCGACGACCGCATCAACATCGTTCACGGCAACAGCCTCGCCGACGAGACGCTGCGGCAACTTGTCGAGAGCGGCGCCGGCGTCACCGTGAGCCCCGATGGCGAGCTGCAGATGGGCTTCGGCGATTGCCTCACCGGACGGTTGCGCGCGCTTGGCGCCGCGCCGTCGCTGGGCTCGGATGAAGAATCGAGCCTCGGCAGCGACATGTTCACCGTCATGCGCATCGCGCTGCACTCGCAGCGCAACCTCGATAATCAGCAGGCGCTCGCGCGGACCGGCCGGGCGCCGGAGCGCATCTCGATCCTCTGCCGCGAGGTGCTCCTTTGGGCGACGATGGCCGGCGCGCATGGCCGGGCTCGACGACCGCATCGGCTCGCTCCGCCCGGGCAAGGAGGCCGATATCGTCCTCTTGCGCGCC
>JASHRZ010000561.1 GCA_030037055.1 Alphaproteobacteria bacterium | reverse complement strand
CCTTCGCCTCGAGCCAGCGCGGCGATTCCGGCAAATTCTTGTGCAGGTACAGACCCCGAGCGCGCCCAGTCCGGTGATGACGAACATCGGCCGCCAGCCGTAGCCGGGCACGGTCAGCCAGGCAAGGCGGTGACCGGCAGCCCCGAAACGACGACGAAGGCCATCAGCGCCATTCATGTGCCGCGCACCTGCGGCGGCAGGAACTCGGTCATGGTGCCGTAGCCGACGACTATTTCGGCGCCGAGCCCCACGCCCATGACGAAGCGCAGCGCGTTCAGTGTATTGGGCGCGAGCGCGGCGACGAGCGAGGCAAGGCGATCGTCAGGTTGAACTGATAGGTGAAGCGCCGGCCGTAGCGGTCGCCAAGGAATCGCGCGAGCAGCGAGCCCAGCGTCATGCCCAGGAAGGCGAGCGAGATGAACCAGCCGTTCTGCGCCACGGTGCAGAAGCCGCTGTGCACCACCGCGCTCAGCACCGGCGCCGCGACGTAGAGATCGTAGCGTCAAAGAACATGCCGGCGGCGATCAGGAACAAGACGCGGTAATGGAACCGGCAGCCGGTCGAGCCGCGCGCCGATGGTGATTGCGGCACGCGCGGGCCGTCCCCGAACGCTTCGGTCGGCGGCCTGCCTCAGTATGGCGCGGGGGCGGAGCCTGACGTAGCGGAAAATCGGCGCGCGGCTTGGCGCATGGCCGTCGCCGGCCTCAGGCCGCCCGCCGGCGCCAGAGGCCGCGGGACGCCGCGTCGTTGGCAGCGGGATCCTCGCCAGCCTCGAGCAGGCGATGCAGGGTAACCCGTGCGCGCGACGCACGGCTCTTCACCGTTCCGATGGTGCAACGCGCCCGGCGCGCGGCCTCTTCGTAGGAGAAGCCCTCGGCGCCGACCAGCGCCAGGGCGGTGCGCTGGCCGGCCGGCAAGCGCTCGAAGGCGCGGCAGACATCCTGCATTGTGAGGCGCGCCTCCTGCTCGCCCTTGGTCGATGCCGGCAAAGTTGCGAAAGCATCGGCGAACTGCGTCCGTCGCTTTTGCGCGCGCTTCTCGTCGAAGAACGCATTGCGCAAGATGGTCGAGAGCCAGGCCCTCAGGTTGCTGCCCCGGCGGAAATGATCCGCATGGACGAGCGCGCGGAGGACCGCCTCCTGCACGAGGTCGTCGGCGAGATTGCGATCGCGCGCCAGGCTGCGGGCGCAGGCGCGCAGATGGTCCAGATGCTCGACGATTTCGACACCCAGCGTAGCGACCATTGTCGTTTCTCCTCGGGCCGTTTCGGATCTTGCGGTGCAAAGAGGCCGGCGGGTCGCAGCCGCAGAGAGGCGGCCGAGGACCGCAGTCAGTCAATCGCCAGGCGATCGGTCGGCGACGCCGGGATCAATCCACCATAGATCGCGATCCTGAGGCGGCAATTCGAAAAATGGCTGGTCTAAAAAAAGACACGCATGGTTAATTTGTCACAATATTGCCGTTTTTCTTGAGAGAGACTCGCTACCTACATGGAACGGTAGGCAAATTGTCCCGGAGATATGCCCATCTCGCAGTCCGTTACAGAGATTCGCGCTCGCGAATATTATTCGGATATCACCCGATGGGACAACCGCGTCCGTTCGACGCGGTGAATTCTCGATCCGCCGGCGCGCGAGGAGCGAGGTCGGTCTGTCGACGATCCCGGCTGAAAGAAACGCGCGCCCGTGCCCGGAATCGGACATGCCTGAGAACAGCGTGCGAGGTCGTCGGTATCAGGGCATGATGTGCCAGGCCGTGGCGTTCCGAGTGGCGCAGTCAGACGCGCTGGCGCGGCCTTCGAGCTGAACCAGCACCAGACCTTTGAGGCGCCGCGCTAAAATCTCGACTTCCCAGCAGGCCCATCTGTCCAGATCGCGGTAGGTGACGTCGACCTCGGCAGGAAAGCACGCAGCGTCGATGGCGACCTCGCGGGGCACCGATCCCGGCGGCTTTCATCACCGCCGCGCCTCCAGTCGACGCCGGCGCGACCTCGCACGCGAGCGCGGCGTTATTGCTGCCGCTCCCAAACCGGCGTGCCGAGATCGACCTGCGCCGGGGTCGTCGCCACGCCGACGGCCGCTCCCGCCCCCGCGCCGATGGCGGCGCCCGCGAGCGGCGCGCCAACCAGCGCGCCAACCACGGCGCCGGCGGCGGCACCAATGCCGGCACCGGAAAGGCCGCGATCGCCGGGCGCGGTGCCGCAGCCCGCGAGCGTGGCACCCGCAACAGCAAGCGCGATGATCGATCGTGTCATGGTTCGCCTCCTTCTCTCCTTCGCGGGACGATGTCGCGGCCCAGGCTAGGACAGATATTGCAGTCTCGCGCCGGCGATGCCCCGCGACGCCGGCCCCGACGATGACGGCGTTCCCGAGATAACCGAGATCGAGACCGAAATTGGCGATGCCGCCGCTACCGCGCTCGGCGACGGCCGCCGCGGCGCGTAGACGCATTGAAGGTCCGGCGACGAGCCGAGAATGAATCCCCAGCGGCTGGCCACATTGCAGCTCAGCACGCTGAGGTCGATACCGGCCGCGGCCGTCGTCGGCATGCCGAGGTCGAGCGTCAGGAAGGCAGCTGCAACGGAGGGAACGGATCGCTGGAGCGTCATGTTGTAATCCTCCTGTTCGAGCGCGAGCGGCAGCCTTTCGGCCGATCGAAGCGTGCCTCTGTTCTTGCTCGAACGCGCCAAGCGCGGCACGGTTCCAGGTGCCGCAGGCCTGGGACAAAGTTGCAGCCGCAAGAGTGACGATGCGGCGCGGCCGCGTGCCGGTAAATTGCGGCGCGCGCGCGCTTCGTGTATCTCCTTGGGCTGCCCCACGGGCCAATGACAAGGCAAAGATGCAAGCCGACCTCCTCGATCCCAGCTCGCTCGCGCCGCTCTTCCGACCGGCCTCCATCGCGGTGATCGGCGCCTCGACCGATCCCGGCAAGCACGGCACCATCCCTCTCGTTCATATGAAGACGAGCGGCTTCAAAGGGCCGCTCTACCCGATCAATCCGCGCGCCACCGCAGTGCAAGGCATCCAGGCCTTTCCCCGTTTGCTTGCGGTGCCGGGGCCGGTCGACCTTGCCATCATCGCCGTCCCGGAAGCGCAGGTGCCGCACGCGATGCGCGACTGCGCTCAAAAAGGCGTGCGCGCCGTCGTCCTCTTCACCTCGGGCTTCGCCGAGATCGGCGAGGCCGGGGCGCGCGCGCAGGAGGAGGTCAAGGCCATCGCGCGCGCCGGCGGCATGCGGCTGCTGGGCCCCAATTGCATGGGTCTCATTAATTTCGCCAATGGCCTGGTGGCGACCTTCCACACCGCCTTCGGCCCCGGGCTCGCGCCCAAGGGCCGCATCGGCCTCATCACCCAGAGCGGCGCCTTCGGCGGCCTTGCCTACCAGGTGGCGCAGGACCGCGCGCTGGCCTACAGCCTCATCCTCACCACCGGCAATGAGGGTGATGTCGACGTCGCCGACGGCATCGCCTATCTCGCCGATGATCCCGAGACCGCGGTCATCATGCTCTATGTTGAGGGCTGCCGCGATGGGCGGAAGCTGGCTCTGGCACTGGCGCGGGCGCGGGCGCGGCGCAAGCCCGTGATCTGCCTCAAGGTCGGGCGCACCGAGGCGGGCATCGCCGCGGTGGCCTCGCACACTGCGGCCCTCGCCGGCGCCGACGCGATATTCGACGCGGTCTTCCGCCAGCATGGCGTCTATCGCTGCGCCAGCATGGAAGAGTTCTTCGAGATCGGCTACGCCGCTTCTCAGGTGAGCGAGCCGCCCTCAGGACCGCGCGTCGGCCTCATTACGGTCTCGGGCGGCGTCGGCGTGCTGATGGCGGACGCTGCGGCGGCGCGCGGCCTCGAGGTGACGCCGGCGCCGCAGCAGCTTCAGGATGGCATCCGTGCCATGGTGCCCTTCGCCGCCACCCGCAACCCGATCGACGTCACCGGCCAGATCGTCAGCGACATGGGCATTCTCGAACGCGCCATTGAGATGACGCTCGCTGCCGGTTTCTACGAGGCCGTCGCCTGCTTCGTCGGCTCTATCGGCCGCTCGCCGGTGAACGGACCGCGCTTCATGGAGGCTTTCCCGCGCTTGCGCCGGCGCTTTCCGGAAACCCTGCTGGCGGTGACCTGCTACTACACGCCGCAGTTCCGCGCCGCGCTCGACCAGGCCGGCTGTCTGGTGTTCGACGAGCCGACCCATGCGCTGCGTGCCATCGCCGCGCTGACGCAGTTCCGCCGCGCCTTCGACGCGATCCCCGCCGCGCCGGCGCCACTGCCCGCGCGGGAAAAGCTGCCGACCGCCCCTTGCGACGAGGCGACGGCGCTCGCCATTCTCGCCCGCGCCGGCCTGCCGGTGGTGCCGCATCGTCTGGTGCGCTCGCCCGCCGAGGCGGCGGCGGCGGCCGAAACGCTGGGTCTGCCGGCGGCGCTCAAGATCGTCTCGCCCGACATCACTCACAAGACCGAACTCGGCGGCGTCGCCCTCGGCCTCGCCACGCCCGAGGCGGTGCGCCGCGCCTTCGACGAGGTGACCGCGCGCGTGCGCGAGGCCGCGCCACAAGCGGCGCTCGCCGGCTGCCTCGTCGCGCCGATGGTGACGGGCGGCGTTGAGGCCATTCTCGGCACGCAATGGGACCCCGTCTTCGGCCCGGTGGTGATGCTGGGGCTGGGCGGCGTCTTCGTCGAGGCGCTGAACGACGTGACTTTCCGCCTTGCGCCCTTCTACGAGGCCGAGGCGCGGCGCATGATCGCCGAGCTGCGCGCGCTGCCGGTGCTGCAGGGCGCGCGCGGCCGTCCGCCCGCCGATCTCGCGGCGCTCGCCCGGGCGCTGGCGCAGCTTTCGCGCTTCGCCGCCGCGCAGGGCCCGGCGCTTCGGAGCCTCGACATCAACCCGTTCCTGGTGCTGCCGCAGGGCAGGGGCGCGCTCGCGCTCGACGCGGTCCTTCTCCCCGCCTGAGACCCGCACGGCCGAGCAAAGGCGGGCCCGGCGCAAGGACATGGCGGCGCTATGGCGCGGCCGCGTGTCTGAGCAGCAAAACGCCGATAATGCCGTTCGAGACGACGAGCATGCCGCCAAACAGCCAGAGCGCTTTCATGAGCCCACGGCATCGGCCAGGAAGCCGGTGAGGACGACCGGCAGCTGAAGGAAGAGGAAAAATCCCTTTGTCGCGCGTGCCCGATGCCGGTCGCCCGCCTTCTCCGAGACCGCCGCGAGGCCGCCGACATAGCTGAAGCCGAAACAAAAGGCACTCGACTCCGACCAAGCTCGCCGCGGCGCCGGCACAGCACGTAACCGAGCGGGGTGATGAGCAATTCCGTTTGCACCGCGGCGGGCGGGGCCATGCGGCGGGCGCGTCCCAGCACCAACAGGCCGACGCAGGCCAGGAGAAAGACATAGGCGCCAGGCAACGAGACCGCTGCGGGCGAGCTGCGCCGAGCCGAGCATGATGATGATGCCCATCGCCGCCCATGCGGTGGTGATCGCGCAGCCGAATAGAAAGGTGCCGCTCGGGAATTAGGGCAGCCGCACCCACGGGGCCCCCGCTTCTCGCCAGTGTCGGGCACGCTCGCGAGCGCAAGGATGCAGAGAAGCGCGAGCGGCATATAACCGAGATAGCTTGCTGGCACGAGGGTCTCGCCTTCGATGAGGCAAATGCCCGTGAGTAGGACGAACCGGGGTCCGGCGGCGCTTCGCTGGTGCGCCCGATCGTCCCGATGACCGCGCGCCGATCCGGCTTTACCAGGCAAGCCGCCTCGCCCGGCGCACCGCCTTGAGCGCGGCGCAGGCGGCGCCGAAGCCGCTGTCGATGTTGACCGGGCGCTCGGCTTGGGTGCCCGCAAGCGGCCGGTTCGACCGCTTGCGGATGACCGTGCACTGCAATCCCTCGGGCAGGGTGTCGGGACCGATGCTCCGCCGGTATCTCAGCTCGATACTCGTGGCGCGTAGGTCCTTTCGCGGCGGCCTGTCCGATCACTCGACGAGACCGAGATTGTTGAAGGCGCGCAGGGTCTGCGGCCAGACGCGCTCGCGCGCCCCTTTGATGAGGACGCGCGACCAGGCGACCCAGCCTTCCCAGGATCCTCTTTGTCGCGCAGCGTTCGTTCTCCACTCCAGCAGCAGGCGCAGACTCTTGGCGGCGATTTCACCGCGGCGGGGAAGCATGCGCGGCGCAGAAGCTCGAGCCGGGTGAGTGCAGATAGGCATCGGCCAGCCAAGGGTTCCGCTCGATCGCCTCGCCAAGGATATCGGCGGCGCGGCCGATCGAGTCCGGTGACGGACCCGTGCCCGCGACGCACCAATAGACCCCGTCGCCGCGGCCGTCCTCGGGCGACAACAGGCGCGAGCAGCCGTCGAAAATCGGCGGTACCGGCGCCGACATCTCGAACAAGCGCCGCGCCAGTCGGGTCAGCAGGCTCATATTGGCGGCGCTCGGCTGCAAGGGTCCCAGCCAGAGCGCCTTCGTCCAATGCACGCCGGCACGCCGTCGCTCGTCGGTGTCGGGATAGCCGCGCAGATGATCGAGAAACACCCCGTGCTTGTGCCAGCTGATCGCCGCGTTGCGCCCGGCGAGGAGGCGGATCGCCCGACCCGGCTCCGGTTCGAGCGCGGCGTAATCGCGCGCCAGCAGGTGCCTGATCTGATCTCGATACCAATGACGGGACGTCGGATCTGTCCATTATTCCTCCCTTTGCCCTACGGCCGGCACGACCTCAGGGAGGGACGCCCATGAAGAACAAGACCGTGACGACCGTGACAGTGCTCAGCACGGTCGACATCCAGATCGCCCCCGAGGTTTCGGCGACCAGGATGTCGTACTCCGTGGCGATGACGAAGCAGCTGGTCGCCGGCGGCAACGCGGCGAGCAGCACCGCCCCGGCCGCCCAGGTCGGATCAAGGCGAATGATCCAGCGGACGATGCCCCAGATCACCAACGGGGCGGATGACCAGCTTGATCATGCTCGGACCAATGGTGCGCTCGACACTTTCCTTGGCCGTGAGCCTGGCAATGAAGATCCCGATGGTCATGAGCGAGCACGGGATGGCGGCGCTGCCGACGAGTTCGCCCAGGGCCAGGATCGGGTTGGGCAGCGTCTGGAAGGCGGAGCTGAGCGCGCCGAAGACGACGCCCAGCATCAGCGGATTGCGAACGAGGCAACGGGTGTCGCGGCGAGCGCTCGCCCGAGGCGGCGATGCCGTGTCGGCCCGATTTGATCAGGGCGAAGGTGAGGCGGAGAAACACGGTGACGATGACCGTCGTGGCCAGAATGGCCGGGAGGGCTCCGTCCTTGCCGAGGGCGATAACCAGCAGCGGGATGCCGACGAAGGCGGTGCTGGCGCAGCTGCAATTCATCGCACGCACGCTCGCCTGCGCGGTGTTGCTGCGCCAGAACGGCCCGCTGACGTTCAGGGCGTAGATGACGGCGAGGCTGAGCAGCGAGATCTCGAGGAAGGCCTGCTGCCAGATCTGGCCGATGGGGGTGCGGGCGAGAAAGGTGAACTGCGGCGTAGTAGCAGGATGCTGAAAAACTCGGAGAGCGATGCCGGATGCGCAATTTAAGAATCCCAGAACCCGCCGCGTCGAATCTTCCGTGCGTGGCAGGCTAAGACATTGAATCAACGTTGCTCATCCGGAGCACTCAAATGGGTTTTTCAGCAACCTGGTAGACGAGCCGATTGAGCATGTCGACGGCGCCACTGGCGATCAGGCCGGAGCGGACGAGCAGATAGCCGAGCATGCAGCCGAACACCGACACCGTCGTCGAGATCGCCGCATCGAATATCACCGTACTTGCGCATGGGTTTGGCGCGGCTCGCCCTCGAGGCTCGCGGCGAGCAGCTCGATCCAGTGCCGCACGGGGCGGCCGGCCTCCGGCGCGAGATGCAGCAGACAGCCGATATTCGCGGTCGCGATCAGCTCGGGCGAATCCGATTGGAGCGCCGCGAGCTTGCGCCGTCGCAGCTGCTCGGCGGTTTCGGTTTCGCGCAGCGAATAGCTGCCGGCGGAGCCGCAGCACAGATGCGCCTCCGGCACGTCCACCACGGTGAAGCCAGCCTGCGAAAGCAGCGCTTTCGGCTGCCGCGTCACGTTCTGGCCGTGCTGCAAGGAACACGCGCTGTGATAAGCGACGCGCTGGCCGGTGGTGATCACCGAGGGCATCAGGCCGATCTCGGTCATCAGCTCGGCGATGTCCTTGGTGACCGCCGAGATCGCCGCGGCTTTCGC
>JASHRZ010000560.1 GCA_030037055.1 Alphaproteobacteria bacterium | reverse complement strand
CGCTCGGCGGCGGCGTCAAGCTCGGCGCTCGCCGCCTGCCATTGGCGATAGAGCACCACCGCCTCGGCGCGACGGATATGGTCGGAGAGGCGCCGGTAGCGCTGCGCTTGACGTGCCTGCTTCATCAGCGCCTCGAGCTGCGCCTGGAGCGTCCGCAGCACGTCGTCGAGCCGCGCCAGATTGGCTTCGGCCGCCTTGAGGCGCAGCTCCGCCTCGTGCCGGCGCGAATGCAGCCCGGCGATCCCCGCCGCCTCTTCGAGCAGGCCGCGGCGCTCCACCGGCTTGGCGTTGACGATGGCGCCGATGCGGCCCTGGCTTACCAGCGCCACCGAATGGGCACCGCTGGCGACGTCGGCGAAGAGCAGCTGCACGTCGCGCGCGCGCGCCTCCTTGCCATTGATGCGGTAGCCCGAGCCCTCGCCGCGCTCGATGCGGCGCACCACCTCGATCTGGTCGTAGTCGTTGTAATGCACCGGGGCGTCGCGGCGGCTATTGTCGAGTTGGACGCTGACCTCGGCGACGTTGCGCGGCGGGCGCGCGGTAGTGCCGCCGAAGATGACGTCGTCCATCTCGTCGCCGCGCATGCGCTTGGCCGAGGTCTCGCCCATCACCCAGCGCAGCGCCTCGACCAGGTTCGACTTGCCGCAACCATTGGGGCCGACGATGCCGGTGAGGCCGGTCTCGATGACCAGCTCGGTGGGATCGACGAAGGATTTGAAACCGCTGAGCCGAAGCTTGGAGAAATTCACGTCGCGATCATCCGTCTCTGTCCGCGCCTGGGGCAAATTCCGCTCGGCTAGACCCGGCCGACTCGATGGCGGAGGCGGCTCCGCTGCCGCCCCGCCCCCGCGGGGCGGGGCGGGGCATCAACCCGCCGGTCAGTCCTGCTGAACGGAACATGCGATAACCCTAGGGCTGCGCCGCGATGAGCAGCTGGTTGAAGACATCGTAGGGCTGGGCGCCATTCTTGCCCTCCGGCGGCTTCACCCCGTTGATGAAGAAGGTCGGCGTCGATTCGACGCCGCTCTGCTGTCCCGCATAGGCGGTGGCGAGGACCGCGTCCTGGATCGATTTGTCCGTCAGGCAGCTCCTGACCTTGTCCTCGCCGAGGCCGGCCAGCCGGGCAATGTTGCCCAGCGCCTGCGGCGGGTCGCTCGCCTGCATCCAGCTCGCCTGCCTCTCATAGACCGTGTCGATGAAGGCGAAATAGCGCTCGGGCGGAACGCATACCGCCAGCATCGCCGCATGCACGTCGAGCTGGTTGAGCGGAAAGAGACGGAAGACGAGCCTGGCCTTGCCGGTGTCGATCCAGTTCTTCTTGATCTCGGGCAGCGTCACCCGCTCGAACTCGGCGCAATGCGGACAGGTGAGGGAGCCGTATTCGATGATCGTGACCGGCGCGTCGGGCTTGCCCAGGAAACGGTCCTGCGCGCTCACCGGCGGCGCCGTGTCATCGGCGCGGCTGGGCGGCGCAATTCCGGCGACCGACATTGCCGCCAGGAAAAAAGCGGCCCAGGTCAACCAGATGTGTCGCATCTCCCTCTCCGAACTACTAGATGTTGATGTTAAGGCCTCGCGCGGGCCAATGCAAGACGCCGACGCAAAACGGTCATCATTCCAAGGGCTCGCCGCTGCCGATCACCGCTTCGCCGAGCCGCTGCAGCGCCGCTTTGAGCGCCGCATCCTCGATCGCCTGGAGCCGCTGGTCAAGCGACTGGCGCTCCTCGGCCTTGAGCGGCCGGCGCCGCGGCGGCGGCGCTTCGGGATGCGCCGGCGGGCCTTGCTTGAGGGCGAGGCGGCCCACCGCGCCATAGCCGAAAAACGCGTTGATGCGCTCCACCAGCACGGGCTCGCGGTGCTGCACCTCGAGCGCCAAGCCCGGGGCGACGCGCAGATGCAGCGTGCCGTCGCGCCGCTCGCCGCGGGGGAAGCTGAGCTTCTCCGGGCTCACTCCCGCCGCCAAGCTTTCGCCGATGATCGCCGGCCATTGCGCCACCAGCTGCGCTTCGGCGAAGCCGCGCTTGCCCAGCGCCGCACCGGCGATCTTCGGCACCTCCGCGGCGATCGCGCGCAGCCTGCCGCGCCGCTCTTCCGCCATGCCCACCTCTCGTCCCGCCCGGGCGGCGGTGCCTGGACGCCGCCTACTCGCCGTCGCAGGCCGAATCCGACTTGATGCAGAATTGGCGGCGGTCCGGCCCCGCCGTCGCCATGCAATTGGACAGCGCCTGCTGGTCCGCCGCGTCCCGGGTCGGCGCCACCGCCCAGCCGACGCCAGGGGTGCCCGCCTTGGGGTCCATGGCGACCGAGACGCATTGCGCGTGGAATGCCATGACGATCGTGCACAGCTTGCGCGCGGCATCGGTCGAATCCTTGGCCGTGCGGCACAGCTCGAGCGCCCGGTCGCTTGCCGCCTTCGGGTCGGGCGAGTTGATGTTGCGGCCATAGGCGAAGCCGTCCTTGACGACATCGGCGGGCACGCCGACCGCCAGCGCGCCGTCGGCAGCGGCCGGAACCGGCGCCAGCAGTGCCGCCACCAGCAGCACTGCCGCCGCGCGAGCACCAACTCCGCCGCGACGCTTCGCCTTCGCCTGCCTCATGAAAGACCCCCTTCAGGCCAGCCGCCTCACTTTAGCCGCGCGCGGGGGCTGCCGCCACTGCGCCCTCCTTCTGGCCCGGCTGCTGGCGGCATGATAGAACAAACGAGCCGCATTCCGCATGTCCCGCTCCCCGCGCCAAACCGCCACAGCCGAGCCCGCAGCGGCGGCGCCCGAGCTGGGCGACCTGCCGCAGCGCCTGCTCGGCTGGTATGACGGCCACCGGCGTGACTTGCCCTGGCGGGCGAAGCCGGGTGAGCGCGCCGATCCCTACCGCGTCTGGCTCAGCGAGATCATGCTGCAGCAAACGACCGTTGCCACCGTGGGGGGATATTTCGAGCGCTTCACCCGGCGCTGGCCCGACATCGCGGCGCTGGCGGCGGCCTCGCTCGACGACGTGCTGCATGCCTGGCAGGGGCTCGGATATTACGCCCGCGCGCGCAACCTTCATGCCTGCGCCCAAGAGGTCGTGCGCCGCGGCGTCTTTCCCGACAGCGAACCCGAGCTTCACGAGCTTCCCGGCATCGGCTCCTACACGGCGGCGGCGATCGCCGCGATCGCCTTCGGCCGGCCGTGTGCCGCGGTCGACGGCAATGTCGAGCGCGTGATGGCGCGGCTCTACGCGGTTGCCGAGCCGCTGCCCGACGCGAAGCCGGAGCTGCGCCGGCTCGCCGCGGCGCTCGTGCCGCCAAAGCGCGCGGGCGATTACGCGCAAGGAGTGATGGATCTCGGCGCGACCCTCTGCACGCCGCAAAAGCCGCGCTGCGTGCTGTGCCCGTGGCAAGCGCCGTGCCGGGCGCGCGCGCAAGGCATCGCCGCGGAGCTGCCGGCACGCCGTGCCGCGGCGGAGAAGCCGACGC
>JASHRZ010000559.1 GCA_030037055.1 Alphaproteobacteria bacterium | reverse complement strand
CAGACCTCGCCGCGTGCCTGAAGCGTGAACATGTCGCTGATGGCGTAGCTGGCGTATTGGGCGAAGCCATAGGCGTCGGGCTCATGGAAGTTCGTGCTGACGATATCGTCCTTCACATAGTTGAGCTCGGTGGTGAGGCTCAGGGTGTCGGTCGCTTTCCAGGTGACGACGACATCGTTGAAATAGCGGAAGGTTCCGTTGACGTCGCTGAAGCCGGGGGCGACTTGGGTCGCGAAGAACCGGGTTGATGGATTTTCCGGCCCGATGTGGGAGAGCGCCAGGATGGTCAGATTGCCTTCGAGCAGGTTAAGGCCGAAGCCGCCGAGGCCGGCGATGGCGGCGTTGTTGTCGCCGTTGCCGAAGGAGGTGAGATTGCCGGTGTCGACCTCGAGATAGATGTCAAGGAGCGGCGAGACATGGGTCGTCGTCAGCAGGCCCGTATGCTTGATCGGGATGCCGAAAAAATAGATGTAGGAATGCGAATAGAGCGGATTGCCCGTGGGGTTGATCACCTCGTAGCCGATCGGCGTCGGGTATTGGCCGAGCTTGGCGTCGATGCCGCCGTCGGTCAGCCAGGGCAGATGGGCAAGCGCGTCGGCCTCGACGATGTCGAACTGGTAGCGGCTGTCGATCGAACGATCGAACTCGTTGAAGAAATGCGTGTAGCGCGCATCGGTGCCGTACATCGGCTGGAAGGTGAAGCCGAAATCATAGCCCGTCGCCTTGGGGTCGAGCGGCCGCGTCGCGATCAGCGACAGCTGGTTCAGCACCGGCAGATTCGCCCGGTCGGTATAGAGCTGGCCGTAATTGATGCCGTTGGACGGGCTGTCGGGATTGCCGGTGATGCCGCCCTCGGCATATCCGGACCAGGTGAAGCTGCTCCACCACGACGCCGGTTCCGCTGGCGCCGTTTCGTCGGCGCGCGCCGGCAGGATCGCCGCCACGGTGACGCCCAGGGCGAAGAGCGCGAGGTACGCGGCGCCGGCAAAGCTAGGAAGGTTCATCTCCCACCTCGTTGATTGTTGTTCCTGGTCAACCGATTGCCCGCCTCGAAAATGAAAATCTCATAAAAGAAATAGCGCATCATGCGGCAGCGATTGCAAGCCATATGCCAGCGTTTGCCTGGGGGACGGCATGCGCGCTCCCAAATTGATTAATGACCGAGCTTCTTGCAACCAAATTGATCAAGGCGGAAACCGGCTATTTGTTAGGCAGAACTGAACAAAAAAAGACCAGACTCCCCCTTGGTTGCTATATTGCATGCGAGTTCCGACTTGCCGCTCAAGGCAAAGCCATTGAATCGCGGCCGCCCACGCCTTTGGCCCGGTTCTTGCCACCGCCCTTTCAGGGGGCATGGCCATTGCCATGCCGATAGGAGAAGGGATGGCCCTATGACATCTGGGAACATTGTTAAGGTGTTGGCGCTTGCCGGCACTCTCGCCGCCTGGGCGGCGTCAGCGCAGGCGCAGGACACGATCAAGGTGGGGGTACTGCATTCGCTGTCCGGCACGATGGCGATCAGCGAGACCACGCTCAAGGACACCGTGCTGATGATGGTGGACGACCTCAACCAGCACGGCGGCCTCCTCGGCAAGAAGGTCGAGGCCGTGGTGGTCGATCCCGCCTCGAACTGGCCGCTCTTTGCCGAGAAGGCGCGCGAGCTGCTGCAAAAGGACAAGGTTGCGGTCGTGTTCGGCTGCTGGACCTCGGTGTCGCGCAAATCGGTGCTGCCGGTGTTCGAGGAGCTGAATGGCCTGCTGTTCTATCCCGTGCAGTATGAGGGCGAGGAAAGCTCGAACAACGTCTTCTACACCGGCGCCGCCCCCAATCAGCAGGCGATCCCGGCGGTCGAGTACCTCATGAGCAAGGAAGGCGGCGAGGCGAAGCGCTGGGTGCTCGAGGGCACCGACTACGTCTATCCGCGCACCACAAACAAGATTCTCGAGGCCTTCCTAAAGTCCAAGGGCGTCGCCGCCGAGGACATCAAGATCAACTACACGCCCTTCGGCTTCTCCGACTGGCAGACCGAAGTGGCGGCGATCAAGTCCTTCGCCGCGGCGGGCAAGAAGACGGCGGTGGTCTCGACCATCAACGGCGACGCCAACGTGCCCTTCTACAAGGAGCTCGCCAATCAGGGCATCAAGGCCTCGGAAATCCCGGTGGTCGCTTTCTCCGTCGGCGAGGAGGAGCTTTCCGGCATCGACACCAAGAACTTGGTCGGCCATCTCGCCGCATGGAACTACTTCCAGTCGGTGAAGAACCCGACCAACGAGGCCTTCATCAAACAGTGGCACGCTTTCATCAAGAACGAGAAGCGCGTCACCAACGACCCGATGGAAGCCCACTATATCGGCTTCAAGATGTGGACGCAGGCGGTGGAGCAGGCCGGCACCACCGACGTCAACGCCGTGCGCCAGGCGATGTACGGGCAGAAGGTGAAGGCGCCCTCGGGCTTCGTCGAGGTCATGAACACCAACCATCACCTGTCGAAGCCGGTGATGATCGGTGAGATTCAGCCGAACGGCCAGTTCGAGATCGTCTGGCAGACCAAGAACGCGATCAAGGCGGACGCCTGGAGTCCGTTCCTGCCCGAGGACAAGGGCAAGGTCGCGGATTGGACCTTCCCCTGGGTTTGCGGGAATTGTACCGAGCCCAAGTACAAACCGCTTCCGTGACCCTGGGGTGAAGACGGCCGGGCGCGGCCACCCCGATCGTCGCGCCCGGCCGACCAAATGTCGCGGGATTGGTTTCGATGATGCGTCTCATTTATTTCGTCCTGTTGGCGCTGCTGGCGCTGGCGCCGCTGCCGGGCGCGGCGCGCGCAGCCGAGGACGCCGATCTCAAGGTGCTCGTCGAGCAGCTCGCCTCCGACGATTTCGACAGCAAGATCGCCTCGATCCGCGCGCTCGGCGCGCTCGGCGACGGCCGCGCCATTCCCGTGCTCAAGGCGCTCGAGGACGGCACGCTCTACACCACCGCCGATCATAAGCTGGTCGTCGCCGAGCCGGAGGGCGACATTTTCAAGCTCTACGATCCCGTCGATCACGCCGCGCTCGGCGAGGCTTCGGGCGATGACATCGAGAAGGTGCGGGTCAACAACCGCATGCGCGGCGAGATCGATGCGGCGTTGGGCAGCCTGACGCTGTTCAGCAGCAGCGCCCTGGAGCGCCTGGCCGCGGCGCAGGAGGCGCTGAAGCATCCGCTGGCAGAGCGCGCCGAGGCGCTGCAGAAGGCCTACGCTGCCGAGCGCGACCCGCAGGTCAAACCGGCACTGGCGCTGGCGCTCGCCGCCGCGCGGCTCGGCAGCGGCGACAAGGAGCAGCGCCTCGCCGCGATCGGTCTGCTGGCCTCTTCGACCGACCCGCAGATCCGCAGCCTGCTCATCGACCGGCGCGATGCCTCCGACGATCCCGACATCAAGCGCGCCATCGACGCCGCGCTGGGCTCGATCGAATTCCGGCTCAGGCTCGTCGGCATCGCCGTCACGCTCTTCGAGGGGCTGAGCCTCGGCAGCATCCTGCTGCTCGCCGCCATCGGGCTCGCCATCACCTTCGGCGTGATGGGGGTCATCAACATGGCGCATGGCGAGATGATCATGCTCGGCGCCTATACTACCTTCGTCGTGCAGCAGCTCTTCCGCGCCTTCCTGCCTCTGCAATGGATCGACGCCTATCTCGTCGCTTCCGTGCCCGCTGCCTTCCTCGTCACTGGCGCGGTCGGCGTGGCACTCGAGCGCGGCATCATCCGCTTTCTCTACGGCCGCTCGCTCGAGACGCTGCTCGCCACCTGGGGCGTCAGCCTGATGCTGCAGCAGCTTGTGCGCACCGTCTTCGGAGCCCCCAACAAGGAGGTGTCGAACCCCTCCTGGATGACCGGCGGCTTCGAGCTCATCGGCGGCGCCACCATCACCTGGAACCGCATTGTCATCCTGGCCTTCTGCTTCGTCGTGCTCGGCGTCCTCGCTTTGGTGCTGCGCCGCACCACGCTCGGGTTGCATATGCGCGCGGTGACGCAGAACCGCGAGATGTCCGCTGCGATGGGCATACGCACCGCGGTGGTCGACGCGCTCACCTTCGGCCTCGGCTCCGGCATCGCCGGCATGGCCGGCGTGGCGCTGTCGCAGATCGGCAATGTCAGCCCCAATCTCGGCACCATTTACATCGTCGACAGTTTCATGGTGGTGGTGTTCGGCGGCGTCGGCTCGCTGTTCGGCACGCTGGCCGGCGCCATGACGCTGGGCATCGTCAACAAGTTGCTGGAGCCGGTGTCCGGCGCCGTGCTCGGTAAGGTCGTGGTGCTGGTGGCGATCATCCTCTTCATCCAGAAGCGGCCGCGCGGCTTGTTCGCGCTCAAGGGCCGGGCGGCGGAGAGCTGAGGATGCGCCGCGCCGACGGTCTCTTCACGCCGCGCGGCTGGGCCGGCTTTCTCGGCCTCGGCGCCGTGCTGATCATCGCCGTGCCACTGCTCAACGCGCTGCCCGCCGAAGCCGCGCTGCAGCTGCCGGACTATCTGGTGCCGCTCCTGGGAAAATACGCCTGCTACGCGCTGCTGGCGCTCGCCCTCGACCTGGTCTGGGGCTATGCCGGCATCCTCAGCCTCGGCCATGGCGCCTTCTTCGCGCTCGGCGGCTATGCCATGGGCATGTATCTCATGCGCCAGATCGGCACGCGCGGCGTCTACCGCGACCCGATCCTGCCGGATTTCATGGTATTCCTGAACTGGAAGCACCTGCCGTGGTACTGGTACGGCTTCGACCATTTCGCCTTCGCCGTGGCGATGGTCGTGCTGGTGCCGGGGGTCCTGGCCTTCGTCTTCGGCTGGTTCGCCTTCCGCTCGCGCGTCACCGGCGTCTATCTCTCGATCATCACCCAGGCGCTGACCTATGCACTTTGGCTCTCCTTCTTCCGCAACGACATGGGCTTCGGCGGCAATAACGGCCTCACCGACTTCAAGGATTTACTTGGTTTCGACCTGCATGC